>NZ_JACHEZ010000009.1 GCF_014201675.1 Oceanithermus desulfurans
CGCGAAGGCGGGGGCCCCTCCTCTCGTGCCAAAAGCCATTCCTTCACAGGCACCAGGGTACGGGGTTCCAGTGAACAACGTGTTGGGAGGTTACAGCTAGCGGCCCGCGGCGAAACGGGCCAGACGGCCGATCGTCAGGCCCTGAACCAGCACGCTGAAGACGACGACGCCGTAGGTCATGGCCAGGATCAGCTCGCGTTCTGGCCCCGGCGGCAGACCCAGCGCCAGCGCCACCGAGATGCCGCCGCGCAGGCCGCCCCAGGTCATGAGCCGCACCGTGTAGCCGGCGAACGGCCGCACCAGCCGCAAGGCCCCGATGGGCAGGCCCACGCTCAGGAAGCGCGCCGCGAGCACCAGCGGAACGCTGAGGGCCGCGAGCTCGAGGTAGCCGGGGGTGTAGCGCACGAGCAGCACCTCCAGACCGATCAGCACGAAGAGCAGGGCGTTGAGGATCTCGTCGGTCATCTCCCAGAAGGTGTCGAGGTGCTCGCGGGTGCGCTCGCTCATGGCCAGCGCCCTTCCGTGGTTGCCGATGAGCAGCCCGGCCACCACCATGGCCAGCGGCCCTGAGGTGTGCAGGTTCGCCGCCAGCGCGTAGCCGCCGCTGACCAGCGCCAGCGTGATCAGCACCTCGACCGAGTAGTCGTCGGTGCGCCGGAGCATGTAGAAGGCCACCAGCCCCAGCCCCAGGCCGAGGGCCAGCCCGCCCAGCGCCTCCTGGGCGAAGAAGGCGGCCACGGCGGCCGCCGAGGCCTCGGCGCCGTGCCCCCCGGTCTGAACCAGGCTGAGAATGACGGCGAAGACGACGACCCCCACGCCGTCGTTGAAGAGCGACTCGCCCGAGATCAGCACCTCCAGGTCCTTGGGAACGCCGGCCCGCTTGAGCAGCCCCAGCACCGCGATGGGGTCGGTGGGCGAGATCAGCGCCCCGAAGAGCAGGGCGTGGACGTAGGGCAGCTCGAGCCCGAGCCAGGCCGCCAGGTAGTAGACGCCGGTGCCCACCACGAAGGTGCTCACCAACACCCCCAGGGTGGCGAGGGTGAGGATCGAGACCCAGCGCCGGCGCAGGTCCTCCAGGTTGACGTGCAGCGCTCCGGCGAAGAGCAGGAAGGCCAGCATCCCCTGCATCAGCACCTCTTCGAAGGGCACCGAGGCCACCAGCTCCTGCGCCCAGGCCTCCGCGGGCCCGCCAACGAGCAGCAGCCCCAGCGAGAGCAGCAGCCCCGCGAGCATGACGCCGATGGGCGTGGGCAGCCTGACGTACTGGTAGTTCAGGTAGGCGAAGAGGGCGGTCAGGGCAAAGAGCGCCCCCATGGCGTCGAAGAAGCCCATGGGGTTCAGTTTACCCGCGGCGAAACGGGGCTCGGGACCCGAAAAAACAGGGAGACCGGCGCCGGTCCCCCTGCACTATGCATCTAGAGAAAAAGTTTGGTGCCGAGGGGCGGAATTGAACCGCCGACACTGCGATTTTCAGTCGCATGCTCTACCAACTGAGCTACCTCGGCACCTCTGGCGGCCCCGACGGGACTCGAACCCGCGATCTCCCACGTGACAGGCGGGTGTGTTAACCGACTACACCACGGGGCCAGACGCATTGTGCTGCCGGCCGCGGCCGGAGCAGCGGAATTCATCATAAAGAAGCGCCTGGGCCATGTCAAGGCGGTTTTTCCGCGCAGGCACGCGCCATCCTGTACGATGGGCACGTGGCCGATACCGTCTTTTTCGACGTGGGGGGCACGCTCATCCTGGCCCACCCGCTCCACTGGCTGAAGCCCGTCCTCGACCGCTGGGGGGTGGCCGCCGACTGGAGCCGCCTCGCCGAGGCCGCGCCGCCGGCGTTCGACTTCTACAACGCCCACCACCTCCAGGCCCGCTCGTTCGAGGAAGCCCTGGAGCTCTGGCGCGCCACCGACCGCACGATCCTCGAGGGTCTTGGGGTGGAAGACGCGGACGAGGTCGCGGACCGGCTGGTGGCCGCCTGGGACGACCCGGCCATCTGGCCGCTGGCTCCCCACGCGCACGAAGTGCTCGCGGCCCTGAAGGCGCGCGGCAAGAAGCTGGTCGTCGTCTCCAACTGGGACGGGCTGCTGCCGCGGGTGCTCGAGGTGGTGGGCCTCGCCCCCTACTTCGACGCCGTGGTGGTCTCGGCCCTGGTGGGGGCGGCCAAGCCCGACGCCCGCATCTTCAACGAGGCGCTCGCGCGCTCCGGAGCCCGGCCCGAGGCGACGCTGCATGTGGGCGACAGCCCGGAGGCCGACGCCGGGGGCGCGGCGGCGGTAGGGATCACCCCGCTGCTCGTCGACCCCGTGGACCCGCAGCGCGACCTGCGCACGGTGCTGGAGGTGGCATGAGCGTACGCAAGAAGATCTGGGGCAAGAACGCCGAGCGGATCGCCGAGGCGCTCGAGCGCCTCGACCCCGACCTGGCGCGCTACATCCAGGACTTCGCCTACGAGGAGGTGATGGCGCGGCCGGGGCTGGACCTGAAGACCCGCGAACTGCTGGCCATCACCGCGCTGATCGCCCTGGGCAACCCAGGCGAGCTCAAGACCCACCTGCGCGGCGCCCTGGCCAACGGAGCGACGGAGCGCGAGGTGCGCGAGACGATCATCCACAGCGCGCTCTTCCTGGGCTTTCCGCGGGCGCTGGGCGCGATGAAGGTCTTTAGCGAGCTCCTGGCGCGCACGGACGAACGCGGAGCCTGACCGCCGCCAACGAACCAGGGACGGCGCAAAGCGCCCTCCCTGGTTCGAAAGAAGCGTGAATCGGCGTCAGGAACCGAACCGCTCGAGCACCTCCACCACCAGCGCCGCCCCGATGAGGTTGGCCCCCAGCTCGCGACGGATGCGCTCGGCGCGGTAGAGCCGCTCGACCTGCTCGCGGGTGAAGTACCACTCGCCGGCGATCACCACCGGCTCGACGAAGCCGATCTCGACGTAGGCCTCGAGGGTGGAAAGCGCCAGACCCTCGCGCCTGAGCAGCTCCGCCGGATAGCGTTCGTGCAGCACCAGCGCGGTCACGCGACCACCCCCTGCTTCCTCAACAGTTCGGCGAGTTCACGGTAGAGGCGCTCCTCATCGGGCGTCGGGTGCTCGGGAATCACCACGCGCACCTCGGCGTACTGGTCCCCGCGGCCGCCGCCCCGCCTGGGCCAGCCCTTGCCGCGCAGGCGCAGCTTGCGCCCCGCCTGGGTGCGCGGCGGGATGGTGAGCTCGACGAAGCCGTCCAGCGTCGGCACCTTGACCTTGCCCCCCACCACGGCGATCGGCGCGGGCACGTCGATGGTGGTGTAGACGTCGTCACCCTCGAGCCGGAAGGTGGGGCTGGCCGCGAGGCGCACGGTCAGGTAGAGGTCGCCCGGGGGCTGGCCGGGGCCGCCCTTGCCCGGCAGGCGGATCCGCTGCCCGGGCCGCACGCCGGCCGGGATCGTCACGCTCAGGCGCTCGCCGTTCAGCTGGATCGTCTGCTCGCCCCCGTGGTAGGCCACTTCCAGGGGGATGGCGATCTCCGCCTCGTAGTCGCGCCCGCGGCGCGGGCCCCGCGCCGCGGGCCGGCTCCCGGCGCCGAAGAGGTCGCCCAGCCCGCCGCCGAAGAGGGTCTGGAAGAAGTCGGAGAAGTCCTCCACGTTCCCCTCGACGTGCCAGCCGCCGGGGGGCGGGGGCGGCGGGGCCTGGGTGGTGCCGTACTGGTCGTAGATCTTGCGCTTCTCGGGATCCGAGAGCACCGCGTAGGCCTCGCCGATCTCCTTGAACTTCTCCTCGGCCCCCGGGTCCTTGTTGACGTCGGGGTGGTACTTGCGCGCCAGCTTGCGGTAGGCCCGCTTGATCTCTTCTTCGCTGGCCGTGCGCGGTACTCCGAGGATGGCGTAGTAGTCCTTGTATTCCATGGTTTTTCGGGTGTGGGGTGTGGGATGTGGGGCGTGGGATAATACCTACCCCCTACTTCCCACCTCCCACCTCCTTCTTCTTTGTTACCGCCACCCGGGCGGGGCGGATCAGCTGCTCGCCGTAGCGGTAGCCCTTCTGGTAGACCTCGGCCACCTTCTCGTCCTCCTCGCCCTCCACGATGCCGACGGCCTCGTGGACGCTGGGGTTGAAGGGTTCGCCCTCGCCGGGCACCGGCTCCACCCCCAGGCCGCTGAGGATGCGCTGGAAGCCCTGGTGCACCGCGCGCACCCCCTCGGCGATCGTCTCGGGCTTGGCACCGGCGTGCTCGAGCGCCCGCTCCAGGTCGTCGAGCACGGGCAGCAGGGCGCGGATGGCCTTGATCTCGCCGTCCCGGCGCGCCGATTCCACCTCGGCCTGCATGCGCTTGCGGTAGTTGTCGAAGTCGGCCAGAAGCCGCATGTACTTGTCTTTCAAGATCTCGATCTCTTTCCGGGCCTTGGCGAGCTCGCCTTCGGCGCGCTCCAGTTCCGCGGCCACCTTCTCGGCCTCCCGGGCCACCTCGCGCTCTTCGGCCTCGACGCGCGCGTTCAGGTCGTTTTCGGGCTTCGAGGTCTGCTCCTTCGCCATGGTTCACCCCCAGGGCCGGCCGGGCGCGGACCTCCGCGCCCGGCCCCGCGGATCACTCCGCGGGCTTGAAGTCGGCGTCGATCACGTCCTCGCCCTCGGGACCCTTGGCCTCGGCGCCCGCCTGCGCAGCGGCCGCGCCCGCGGCCTGCTCGTAGGCCTGAACCGCCGCGAGCAGCTCCTCGGTGGCGGACTTGAGCTCCTCGTCGGCAGCGTCCTTCTCCACCAACTCCTTGGCCTTGGCGATGGCGGCCTCGAGCCGGGTCTTGGGCTCGCCCTCGGCCTTCTTCTCTTCGAGCAGCCGCTCGGCCTGGATGCGGGCGGTGTCGAGGTTGTTCTTCAGCTCGATGTGCGCCTTGCGCCGCTTGTCCTCTTCGGCGTGGGCCTCGGCCTCCTTCACCATCCGTTCGATCTCCTCCTCGGAGAGGGTGGTGGTGTTCTCGATCTTGATCGAGGCCTCCTTGCCGGTCGTCTTCTCCTTCGCCGTCACGTGCAGGATGCCGTTGGCGTCGATGTCGAAGCAGACGTCGATCTGCGGCACGCCGGCGGGCATCGGCGGGATGCCCTCGAGCTTGAAGCGGCCCAGCGACTTATTGTCCGCGGCCATCGGGCGCTCGCCCTGGAGCACGTGGATCTCCACCGCGGTCTGGTTGTGCTCGGCGGTGGTGAAGGTCTCGCACTTGCGGGTGGGGATGGTGGTGTTGCGCGGGATGAGCACCGTCATCACGCCGCCCTTGGTCTCCACCCCCAGGCTGAGCGGGGTGACGTCGAGGAGCACCACGTCCTCCACCTCACCGGTGAGCACGCCCGCCTGGATGGCCGCGCCCTGGGCCACCGCCTCGTCGGGGTTGACCTGCTGGTTGGGCTCCTTGCCCAGCATCTCCTTCACGATCCGCTGCACCGCGGGCACGCGGGTGGCGCCGCCCACGAGGATCACCTCGTCGAGCTGGTTCGCGCTCAGACCGGCGTCCTTCAGGGCCTGCTCCACCGGCCCGCGCACGCGCTTGAGGAGGTCCTGGATCAGCTCCTCGAACTGCGCCCGGGTCAGCTTCTGCTCCAGGTGCAGCGGGGTCTTGGTGTTGGGGTCGATGGCGATAAAGGGCAGGCTGATCGTCGTCTCCGGGGTGCTGGAGAGCTCGATCTTGGCCTTCTCGGCCGCCTCGATGAGGCGCTGCAGCGCCTGGCGGTCGGCCTTCAGATCGACGCCGTGCTCCTTCTTGAACTCCCCGGCGAGCCAGTCGACGATCTTGTGGTCCATGTCGGAGCCGCCCAGGTGGGTGTCCCCGGCCGTCGACTTGACCTCGAAGACGCCCTCGCCGACCTCGAGCACGGTCACGTCGAAGGTGCCGCCGCCGAGGTCGAAGACGAGCACGGTCTCGCTGCCCTTCTTGTCGAGGCCGTAGGCCAGCGCCGCGGCCGTGGGCTCGTTAATGATGCGCAGCACCTCGAGCCCGGCGATCTTGCCGGCGTTGGCCGTGGCCTCGCGCTGGCTGTTGTTGAAGTAGGCGGGCACGGTGATGACCGCCTGCTTGACCTCCTGGCCCAGCTTCTTGCTGGCGTCGCTCACCAGCTTGCGCAGGATGAAGGCGCTGATCTCCTCGGGGGTGTAGAGCTTGTCGCCCACGCGGATGCGCACGCCCCCGTCCGGGCCCTTCTCGACGCGGTAGGGCACGCGGCCCGCCTCTTCCTGCACCTCCTCCCAGCGGCGGCCGATGAAGCGCTTCACCTCGAAGATCGTGCCTTCGGGGTTGAGCACCGCCTGGCGCTTGGCCAGACGCCCTACGAGGGTCTCTCCCTCCTTGAAGGCCACCACGGAAGGGGTGATGCGTTCCCCTTCGGCATTTTCAAGGACGACGGGCTGCCCGCCCTCCATGGTTGCAATCACGCTGTTGGTCGTTCCCAGGTCGATTCCCACGGCTTTAGCCATAATTCACGCTCCTTTCTTAACTCCACATGAAGTATATCACCGTGGCATGCGGCTGTCAACAGACTTGAGCGTATTCATATCATATCTGAACCGCCCCTTCCTTTGGACTCCTCATGCGCGGAAGGTGTAGGCTTGAGTCGAGTCAAGATGAAGACACCACCCCTCAACGTATGGATCGTCCTCCTGGTCATCATCGGAGCGGTCTGGGCCATCAACATCGCCCTCACCAGCCCCGCCAGCCCCACGACCGACCTGAAGCTCTCCACCTTCATGAACGAGGTGCAGTCGGGTAAGGTCCGCGAGCTCGTCGTGGAGGGCAACCGCGTCCGCGGCGTGCTCGACGACGGCAGCCGCTTCACCACCTACCTGCCCGCACCGCCCAGCGCCGACACCGTGGAAGGCTGGATCGCCCGCGGCATCGAGGTGAGCGCCCAGCCGCCGCGCAGCGCCAGCCCCCTGGCCAGCATCCTGCTGCCCCTCTTCGTGGTGGGGCTGGTCTTCCTCGCCTTCTGGTACTTCTCGCGCGGCAGCCGCGGCGGCGACGGCTCGGGCACCTTCAACTTCACCAAGAGCCGGGCGCGGGTGCTGGCCGAGGCGCCCAAGACCACCTTCGAAGACGTGGCCGGCGCCGAGGAGGCCAAGGAGGAGCTCGAGGAGATCGTCGAGTTCCTCAAGTCGCCCGAGCGCTTCCACCGCATGGGCGCCCGCATCCCCCGGGGGGTGCTGCTCGTGGGGCCCCCGGGCTCGGGCAAGACCCACATCGCCCGCGCGGTGGCCGGCGAGGCGCGGGTACCCTTCATCACCGCCAGCGGCTCCGACTTCGTGGAGATGTTCGTGGGCGTGGGCGCGGCGCGGGTGCGCGACCTCTTCGAGACGGCCAAGAAGAACGCCCCCTGCATCATCTTCATCGACGAGATCGACGCCGTGGGGCGCAAGCGCGGCAGCGGCATGGGCGGCGGCAACGACGAACGCGAACAGACCCTGAACCAGCTCCTCGTCGAGATGGACGGGTTCGACAAGGAAACGAGCGTGATCGTGATGGCCGCGACCAACCGGCCCGACGTGCTCGACCCGGCGCTGATGCGCCCCGGCCGCTTCGACCGCCAGGTGGCCATCGACGCCCCCGACGTGCGCGGGCGCGAACAGATCCTGCGCATCCACGCGGTGGGCAAGCCGCTGGCCGAGGACGTGGACCTGGCCTTGGTGGCGCGGCGCACCCCCGGCTTCGTCGGGGCCGACCTGGAGAACCTGCTCAACGAGGCGGCGCTGCTCGCGGCGCGCGAGCGGCGGCGCAAGATCACCATGAAGGACCTGGAGGAGGCCGCAGACCGGGTGATGATGGGCCCCGCCAAGAAGAGCATGGTGCTCACCGAGGCGGACAAGCGCATCACCGCCTACCACGAGGCGGGGCACGCGCTCGCGGCCCACTTCTTGGAACACGCCGACGGCGTGCACAAGATCACGATCATGCCGCGCGGCCGGGCGCTGGGCTTCATGATGCCCGACCGCGAGGACGTGCTGCACTGGGGCCGCAAGCGCCTGCTCGACCAGATCGCGGTGGCGCTGGCGGGCCGGGCGGCCGAGGAGCTGGTCTTCGACGACGTGACCACCGGGGCCGAAAACGACTTCCGCCAGGCCACCGAGCTGGCGCGGCGGATGATCACCGAGTGGGGGATGCACCCCGAGTTCGGCCAGGTGGCCTACCAGGAACGGCAGGACACCTACCTGGGCGGGTACGAGGTGCGCAACTACTCCGAGGAGACCGCGCGCCGCATCGACGAAGCCGTCAAGGAGCTGATCGACGAACAGTACGGCCGCATCCTGCAGCTGCTGCGCGACCGGAGGGCCGAGCTGGAGCGCGTGGCCGCGGCGCTGCTCGAGGTGGAGACGCTGAACGCCGAACAGTTCCAGCGCGTCCTCGCCGGGGAGCCGCTCGAGGAGCCGGAGACCGAAGGAGAGGCGGAGCCGGCCGACGACGGCGAGACCCAGGTCATCCCCAAGGCCAAGATTCGCGGAAAGCCGGGGTTGGGTGGAACCTAGCCGGACCGTGAAGTAGAATCAAACCATGCTGGAAGGCCTCGTCACCGGCCTCGTGCTGGGCGCGTGGATCCTGATGGCGCTGGCGAAGGCGACGGGCCGCGACGTCTCGCGTTGGCGCGCAGCCAACCTACCCCTGGCCGCCCTTGCGGCCGCCCTGGGGCTGACCCTGACCTACGCCTTTCTGCCCGCGCCCTGGTGGCCGCAGGCGCGGGGCCTCGCCGTGGGTTCGCTGATGCTGTGGCTGGGTTGGTGTACGGCCCGGCACCCGGCACAAAAGGACCCCGGCTGCGCATCCTGGGTTGGATCGTCGCGGCGCCGGGTGTGGGCGAGCTGGCGCGGGTGTTCTGGAGCTGAAGCATGGGACCGGTCGCCGTAGCCTCTCGTCTTCATGGCCGTAAGACGGCTCGGACCCTCCCCGCGGCCCGGGTCGGACGACTCCCGAACGGCGCGAAATCCGCAGGGGCGGGCAGGAAGGAAAAGGCATGAACCTCACGACACTCCTACCCCCTCTGTTAGCGGCGCTGGCGTTGTTCTTCGGCCTGCGTGGGCGTCCGCCCGCGTTGCGTCTGACCGCCACGCTCGTCCTGGGCGCGGCGGCCGCGGTCTTGGCCGGTACCCTGCCCCATGAGGGGTTGCGCTGGGGCTTCGTGCTTACCTTCGCTCTGCTCGCGCGCGCCCTCTACCCCTATTCCCGGCACACGGACGCGCCTCCGGCGCACGGCTTGGACCTGCCGCGCGTCCTCTGGTTCTTTGGAATCGTGCTGCTGCTCCGGCTAGCTTACGCGGCCCGTGCCGCACCAACGAAGGGAGGCTTCCCATGAACCCTCGTACCAAACTGGGCTTGCTGCTGCTCGCCACGCTGCTCTTCGTCTGGACCGTGGTCGTCCTCGTCTACCCGTTGCTGCCCGAGACCGTGCCCGCGCACATGGACGCCGCGGGGCGGGTAACCCGCTGGGGATCGAAACTCGAGGTTCTGAGCCTGCCCCTGATCTTTACCTTCGTGGCGCTGCTGGCCGCGCTCCTCCTCTACGCGGCCCCGCTCGAAGGCGGCGAGGAGGTCTTCAGGGCTGCGGCTGCGTTCGTGCTGTGGGGCGGCCTATTCGCCGTGCTGTTTCCGCTCGGTGCCTTGTGGTTTCCCGGTAACGGAGCCGCGCTGACCCGTCTCTTAAGCGCCGGCGCAGGCCTGTTCCTCGTGGCCGTCGGCTGGGCGCTGCCGGTGCTCTCGCGTTCCACACCTACGCGCCCCCTCTGCGGCCTGCCCGGCCAGCCCGTACCGACCCCCGAGCAAGGCGCCCGCCTGAACCGTAGGTTTGGCGCGCTGCTGGCGCTGCACGGCGTGCTCACGCTGGTCCTCGCCCTCGCCGCGCCTTCCCCCGCCTGGGCGGGCGTCTACCTGGTGGCGGGGCTGGTCGTGCTCGCCGCCGGGTTCTGCAGCCTTGCGGGGCGCGGGCTGCGGCCCTGAGCCGGTCCGTGGGGCGCGCTCCTGGAGTTCACACCCAGAGCGCACCCGCCCATCCCACCAGCGCCCCCAGGAAAACCGACATGACCCCGATGGGCAGCCAGGCTCCCGGCTCCTCCTCGGTAACGATGATGATGACCGGCAAGGCCAGCAACAGCGCGGCCAGCGCCCCCGTCAGCCAGGACGCCAGCCCCCAGTGGAGGTAGGGGATGACCAGGCCCAGTACCAGCCAGTGAACGAACGCCGAAACATTGGCCCGGGCGCCGCTTCCCCGAGCCAGCATGGGCGCCACGTCGACCAGGCCCGCGACCGCCCCGATGAACAGGGCCGCTGCGACTCCCTGCATGGCTACTCCTTTCCGCGGGGAGGGTCTGGAACTCGAAGCGTAAGCGTAGGGTGATGGGGTGTCCCGACAGGGATAGTATGTTACAAGCGTACTACCGCGTCAACTTTTTGCCTTTACCGAGTACGTGTCACCTTGTGCAGGTTGCGCGGGCGGTCGGGGTCGTGGCCGCGAGCGCGGGCCAGCGCGTCGGCGAAGGGGTAGAAGGCCTGGACCGCCAGCACGCTGTCGAGGACGGGGTGGAAGCGGCCGGGCAGCGGCAGGGGCGCATCGGCCAGCCCCAGCGCCTCGGGCTCGCTCGCGGCCACGGCCAGCTCGGCCCCCTTGGCCTTGAGGCTGCCTAGGAGCTCGAGCACCTGCGGGTAGGGCCGGTCGTAGGGCGCGAGCGCCAGGATGGGGTAGCCGGGACCCACGATGGCCACCGGGCCGTGCAGCAGCTCCGCGGTGGAAAAGGCCTCGGCGTGCAGCGCGCTCGTCTCCTTGAGCTTGAGGGCCACCTCCTGCCCCGCGGCGTAGGCGTAGCCCCGGCCGATCACGTAGGCGTCGGTCGCGGGCGCGAACAGCTCGAGCCCCGCGCTCCAGTCGCTACCCGCCGCCGCGGCCATGCGCTCGGGAAGCTGCGGCAGCGCTTCCTCGAGGTCCGTCGCCTCCTCGACCGCACCCACGAGCTGGGCAAGCCCTACGAGCATGGTCAGGTAGCTCTTGGTCGCGGCCACGCTCTTCTCCTCGCCCGCGTGGAGCGGCAGCACCACCTCGGCCGCCCGCGCCAGCGGCGAGTCCTCGACGTTGACGAGGGCCACGGTGAGCGCACCGGAGGCGCGGGCCGCCTTGAGCGAGGCCACCAGGTCCTCGCTCGCCCCCGACTGGCTCAGGGCCAGCACCAGCGCCCCGCGCAGGTTGGGCCGGGCGCCGTAGACCGTGACGACCGAGGGCGCGGCGCTCGCGGTCACCCAGCCGAGCCGCACCTCGAAGAGGTACTTGCCGAAGAGCGCAGCGTGGTCGGAGCTGCCGCGGGCGATCGTCTGCACCAGCGTCGGGGGGCGCCGGCGCAGGAAGCGCGCCAGCGAGCGCACTTCGGCGGCGTTCTCGGCGAGCAACCGCTCGGCCGCCGTCGGCGCTTGTAGCGCCTCGGCGAACATGCGGCTAGGCGCGGGCGAAGACGCGTCTTCCACCGACGTACACCTCCTCCACCTGCAAATCCCCGTCGAGCACCACCAGGTCGGCCTGCACCCCGGCCTGGATGCGGCCCAGGTCGGCCCAGCCCATGTAGCGCGCGGGCAGACCGCTGAGGCGGCGCACCGCCTCGGCCAGGTCGAACCCCCAGTCCACCAGGTTGCGCAGCGCCTGGTCCATCGTCAGGGCGCTGCCCGCCAGGGTGCCGTCCTCGAGGAAGACCCCGTTCCCCCGCTTGTGCACCGTGTAGCGGCCCAGCCGGTAGGGGCCTTCGGGCATTCCCGCGGCCGCGACCGCGTCGGTGACCACGTAGAGGTTGGGAACGGCGCGCATCGCCGCGCGCACGGCCACCGGATCCACGTGCAACCCGTCGGCGATGACCTCGGCCCAGGTGCCGCGGGCGAAGGCCGCGCCCACCACCCCGGGGTTGCGGTGGTGCAGGGGGCTCATGGCGTTGTAGAGGTGGGTGAACCCCTTGGCTCCGGCCTCGAGCGCCCTCAGCGCTTCCTCGGCGGTGGCCACGGTGTGGCCGATCTGAGGCCGCACCCCGTGGGCGCGCAGAAAACGAATGAACTCGAGCGCCCCCGGCCGCTCCGGCGCCAGCGTCACCACCTGGAGGCTGGCGTGGGCCATCAGCCGCCGCAGCTCTCCGGGGTCGGGGTCGCGGGCGTAGGGGGGCTGGGCCCCCAGCTTTTCGGGGCTGATGAAGGGCCCCTCGAGGTGCACCCCCATCACCCGCGCCTCGTCCTCGCCGGGGCTCTCCATGACGGCGTGGATACCGTCCAGCGCCTGGGTCAGGTCTTCCTCGGGGGCGGTCACCGTGGCCAGCAGCATGCGGGTGGTGCCGTGGGCGGCGTGGAAGCGCGCCGCGGTGCGCGCCGCCGCCTCGCCGGCCATGGCGTCGCCGCCGGCGCCGCCATGCACGTGCAGGTCGATGAAGCCGGGCACCACGTAACGGGCCGGGGCGCGGTCGGGGACGAAGCGGGCCACCTTGTCTTCTTCCAGCTCGAGCCGCCCCTCGACCCAGCCCGCGGGCAGGAGCACCCGGCCGCTGACCGCGCTCATGCCCCACCCCCATCGAGCGCCTGCGCCAGCTTGGCGAAGGCGGGCGGCAGCGGCGGCCGCCCGCCCCCGTCGGCCCAGGCGAAGCGCTCGTCGCGCAGGGGGCCGTCGGCGCCCACCCCCATGCCCCCCGGAAAGAGGGCGGTGTAGTCGATTCCCGGCTGCAGCTCCAGCTCCGTGGACCAACCCGCGCGCTCGAGCTCGCGCGGGTGCCCCCAGTGGAAGGCCAGGCGCTCGCCCTCCGCCTCCCAAAGGAAGCGCGGGCGCCGCTCCCCCTCGCGCCGGTAGCGCCACAACGCCGCCGCGCGCGCGGGGCGCAGCCGCAGCACCACCTCGAGCGCCCGCCCCAGCACCCCGAAGCTGCCCACGAAGGGGCGCACCAGGTCGTAACCCTGAACGTTCTTGACCACCCGCCCGCCCGCGACGATCCGCTGACCCGACGGGGTCTCAAAGGTCACGCCCAGCACGTCCGCGGGAAAGAAGAAGGTCTGGGCGAAGCCGCCCCGCTCGACCAGCCCGCCCACGCCGCCGGGCAGTTCGACGGGCGGAAAGGGCGGGTAGAGCCGTTCGGGCAGGGCGGCGTACACCTCGAGCAACGGGGTGTCGCCGCTGGCGACCAGGTACTGGTCCTCTTGGTTGAGCTCGAGCACCGGCATGCTCTCAGCTTACTCCAAGCCTGGCGGCAGGCTTTGGTACGTTAGCGGTTCGGTATTGGTTCGTCCGCCCCCCACAGCGCGCAGCGCGTGTCCCAGTCGTCGGCGCGCCAGCCCCAGCGGCGGTCGAAGCCCAGGAGCCAGCCGCCTCCGAGCCGCGGCGCCGGCGCCCAGCCCGCCCGCGGCGCCTCGCCGCGGGCAAACGCCGTCCAGGCCTGCTGGACCGCGCGGGCGAGCCCGTCGCTCTGCTCCTGGACGTCCGCGGTGGCGAAGAAGGCCCAGAAGGGCCAGATGGTGCGGGTGTCGAAGACGAAGGGCAGCTCCATCCCGTGCATGCTGCCCAGCTCGGGCCAGAGCGGGCTTTGGTACCCGAAGCGGTAGCCGTAGACCGGAGCCCAGCGGGCGGCGAGGCGCCCCGCGCGGTAGGTGGGGCAGATCAGGATCCGCTCGCCCATGTAGGCGTAGTAGGCGTCGAGGGCGCGGTCGAAGCGGGCGCGGTAGTGGCGGATCACCTCCGCGGCGCGGCTCCCCTCCTTGCTGCGGATAAGGGCCTCCACCCCCGCCCAGGTGGACTTGGCGGGGTCGTCGGGAGCGGTCGCGTCGAGCCGGTACTCGTCCGCGGTCGTGCCCACGAAGAGGGGTACCCGGGCGGCGCGCCCCGCGGCCAGGGCGCGCTCCGGAGGCTCGGTGAGGACGTAGCCGTCGAGGACGGGCTTGAAGGGCACCTTCTCGAAGTCGGTCTCCGAGGGCACCAGCGCCACCAGCTCCTCCGGCGGCAGCGCCCGCCAGCAGGCCAGGTCGTCGAGTGCGCAGCCCACCTGCTCGGAAAACCGGCGCGCGCGGGCGTAGGCCTCCTCCGGGGTGTAGACGTAGTTGCACCCTCCCGACTCGAGCACCGCCCGGTCGAAGGCGCCGCGCGCCAGCGGGCTCGCCAGCAGGGTGCACAGCGCCATCGCCCCCGCCGACTCGCCAAAGGCGGTGACGTTGCGCGGGTCGCCGCCGAAACCGGCGATCTGCCGCCGCACCCACGCGAAGGCGGCGATCTGGTCGAGCAGACCGTAGTTGCCGGTGCTGCCGTGCGGGTCGCGGCGCGCCAGTTCGGGCAGCGCCAAGAAGCCGAAGGGGCCCAGCCGGTAGTTGAAGGTCACCACCACGACGCCGCGCCGCGCCAGCCGCGCGCCGTCGTAGATCGGCTCGGAGCCGCTACCGCCGGTGAAGCTGCCGCCGTGGACGAAGACCATCACCGGCCAGCCCCCCGCGGGCGGGTCCTGAACAGGAACCCAGACGTTGAGGTTCAGGCAGTCCTCGCTCGCCGGCGGCAGGTAGCGGCCGGCGAGCCGCCCGAGCCGCACGGTGATCGAGCCCTTCTGGGGGCAGATCGGCCCCGGCTGCTGCGCGCGCAGCACCCCCGGCCAGGCGTCCACCCGCTGCGGGGCCCGCCAGCGATCGGCGTGGGCGTAGGGCAGCCCCTTGAAGACGAGGACGTCGGCTTCGGCGTAGCCCTGCACCCAGCCGCCCGGCAGCCGCAGCCGTACGGCCTCGGTTCCCGCCTGCGCCAGGCCGGCGAGCAGGACCAGCGCGAGCAGGACCCGCTTCATGCAGAAGGTTCCTGATCCTGGCGCAGCCAGACGGTGCGCTGCGGGAAGGGAATCTCGATCCCCTCGGCGTCGAGGCGGTTCTTGATGCGCCGTTTGAACTCGCGCCCCACACCCCACTGCTGCTTGGCCTGCACCGTGAACATCACCCGGATCACCACGGCGCTGTCGCCCAGCTCGTTGACCCCCAGCACCTGGGGGCGCTCGTCGGTGAACTTTTCGCGCCACTCGGGGTCGTCGTAGAACTTCTGCGCCTCGTCCTCGATCACCGCGATCGCCCGGTCCACGTCGGCGCCGTAGGCAACGCCCACGTCGACGACCGCGCGCGCCCAGACGTGGCTCAGCACGGTCACCGTGCTGATCTGCCCGTGGGGTACGAAGTGGAGCTTGCCTTCCAGGTCGCGCAGCACGCTGAGGCGCAGGTTCATGCGCTCGACCCCGCCGGCGATGTCGCCGACCTTGATCACGTCGCCCACGCCGTACTGGTCCTCGAGCAGGATGAAGAACCCGTTGATCACGTCGCGCACCAGGTTCTGCGCGGCAAACGAGATCGCCAGGCCAGCGATGCCCGCCCCGGCGATCAGCGCCCCGATGTTGAGCCCCATGTTGGCGAGGGCGAGCAGCACCCCCACGCTGATCACCCCACCCTTGAGGGTGGACTCGATCACCGTCATCAGCGTCTGGATGCGCACCTGCTCGCGTTCGAACTCGGGCTTCTGGGGGATCTTGATGCGGCGCACCAGCACCTCGACGAGGCGGTAGGCGAAGTAGGTGGCCGCCAGGATGAGCAGCACCGCCAGCCCCCGCGAGCCCATCCAGCGCGCCAGCAGCAGGCCCCAGGTGTAGAGCGGCTCGACCTTGATCTCGAAGAGGAAGTGCCCGAAGGAGACGAGCGCGAAGGCGACGACGGCCCACCACACCCAGCCCACGACCCGCCAGAAGGCGTCATCGCGGCGGTCGGGGGTCAGCCGGGCGACCCAGTGAGCCAGCCGCGAACCGGCGCGGCCGACGGTGTAGGCGACGCCGAGGGCGAAAAAAGCCAGCAGGAACTTGATCCACTGCTGGGTCCCCTGCAGCTGCACCGGGTTGAAGGGTTCCATACGGCTATTCTACGGCGGCCAGGGCTTCGACCAGGCCCGAGCGCGCCATCTTGTGGGCGCGCAAGAGGGCGTTCTTGACCGCGCGCCGGTCCGAGGCGCCGTGGCCGATGAAGGCCGGCCCGCGCACGCCCAAAAGCGGCATCGCCCCGTACTCGGCGGGGTCCATGCGCGCCGCCAGCGACCGCAGGGCGTCCTTCGCCAACCACGCCCCCAGCTTGGCCTTGAGGCTGCTCGTCAGCGCCTGCTTGATCCAGCCGAAGAGGATCTTGGCCTCGCCCTCGGCCAGCTTGAGCACCACGTTACCGGTGAAACCGTCGGTCACGATCACGTCGGCGGCGTCGGCCAGGACGTCGCGCCCCTCGACGTTGCCGACGAAGTTCAAGCCGGACTCGGCGAGCAGCGGGTGGGCCTCCAGGACGAGCTGGTTGCCCTTGGTGGGCTCCTCGCCGATCGAGAGCAGCCCTACGCGGGGCCGCGCCACCCCGCTCATCCGCTCGGCGTAGGCCGCGCCCATGCGCGCGAACTGGAGCAGGTGCTGGGGCCGCACGTCGGCGTTGGCGCCCGCGTCGATGAGGTGCACCCGTCCCGAAGGAGCCTCGGAGGGAATCTCGGCCAAGATGGCGGGGCGCTCGATGCCCTGCACCCGCCCCAGGGTGAAGAGCGCCGCGGCCATCGTGGCCCCCGAGTGGCCCATGCTGACGGCAGCCTCGGCCTCGCCCTCCCTGACCAGGCGCATGGCCACGTTGATCGAGGCCTGGCGCCGGCGGCGCACCTCGGTGGCGTGGGCGTGCATGTCGATCACCTCGGGCGCGTGCACCACCGGCAGCTCGCCGCCCTGAGCGGCCAGCTCCTGGCGCAGGCGAGCCTCGTCGCCCACCAGGACGACGGGCACCCCCGCGGCCGCCGCGAGCAGCGCCCCCGCCACGGTCTCGCGGGGCGCGTGGTCCCCGCCCATGGCGTCGAGGGCGACGGGGGCATTCATCTCCTCAGGCCTGGGGTAGGTGCTTCTCGATGCGCGCCACGAAGTTGCGCTTGGGCTGGGCCCCCACGATCACCTCGACGGGTTCACCGTTCTTGAAGAGGATGACGGTGGGAATGCTCATCACCCGAAACCGCATCGCGGTCTTGGGGTTCTCGTCCACGTCCAGCTTCAGCACCTTGAGCTTGCCCTCGTACTCCTGCGCCAGCTCCTCGAGGATCGGCGCGATCATCCGGCACGGCCCGCACCACTCGGCCCAGAAGTCCACCAGCGCGAGGCCGTCTTTGATTTCCTGGTCGAAGCTGTTGTCGGTCACCACGATCGGTTTCGCCATACGACCTTTACTGTAGCATCGAGGCAGCCATGCGCCAACCGAACCGCGAAGCCCTCGACCGCGCCGCCCGCCTGTGGCAAGAGGGGGCCTTCTGGGAGGTGCACGAGGCGCTCGAGCCCGCCTGGATGGCCTCCCGCGGCGAGGAGCGCCTCTTGTTGCACGGCCTCATCCAGCTGGCCGCGGCGCTCGAGGCCCGGCGCCGCGGCCGCGCCCGGGGCGCACGCGCCAACCTGGCCAAGGCCCGCGCCAAATGGGCCGCCCTGGGGTTTCGCTACCACGGCCGCGACCTGCGCCCCTTCCTGGAGGGCTGCGCGCGGGCGCTGGAGGGCGCGCCGGTGCCCGCCTGGCCCTGGGAAGACTGAGGCGTTTACACCCGCTTCACGCGCGCTCGCTATAATCGGGGTTAGCTATGAGCGACCTCACCCACCTCAACCAGCTCGCCGAACATTACATGCACGAACACACCTTCCGGAAGGGCGACCTGGTGACCTGGAAGCCGGGCCTGCGCAACCGCAAGATGCCCGACTACGGCGAGCCCATGGTGGTCGTCGAGGTGCTGAGCGAGCCGGTCTACGACCAGACCGCCGACTCGGGTTCGCCCTACTTCCGCGAACCCCTGACCGTGCGCTGCCTGCTGGTGGACGAAGACGGGGACGCGCTCGTCTTCTACTACGACGCCCGCCGGCTCATGCCCTACGGCGACTGGCGCAGCAGCGTGGCCAACTGAAGCCTCCTTTGACCGGGTACAATTCGGGCATGGACGCGATCGAAACCCGGGTCACCCGCATGCTGGGCATCCGCTACCCCATCGTGGTGGCGCCGATGTTCCTGGTCTCGAACCGGCCGCTGCTCGAGGCCGTGGCCCGCGCGGGCGCGATCGGGCTCGTTCCCACCCTCAACTTCCGCAGCCACGCCGACTACCGCGCCTTTCTGGAGGCCTGGCCCGCGGGCCTCGCCTTCGGGGTGAACCTCATCCTCAAGGACAACCCCCGCCTCCCCGAGGACCTGGCGGCCACGGTGGAGCACCGGGTGCCCCTCGTGGTCACCAGCCTGGGCGACCCCACGCCGGTCATCGAGGCCGTGCACGGCTACGGTGGGGTGGTCTGGTGCGACGTGGTGGGGCTGCGCCACGCGCGCAAGGCCGCCGCGGCCGGGGCCGACGCGCTGGTGGCGGTGGCCGCGGGGGCCGGCGGTCACGCGGGCACCACCAGCCCCTTCGTCCTCGCGCCCTGGCTGCGCGAGGAAACGGGGCTGCCGGTGCTGGTGGCCGGGGGGCTTTCGACCGGGGCGCAGCTGCTCGCGGCGCTGGCCCTGGGCGACGGCGGCTACTTCGGCACCCGCTTCATCGCCACCCGCGAGGCCGGCGCCTCCGAGGCCTACAAGCGGGCGCTCGTCCAGGCCCGACCCGAGGACGTGGTCTACACCCCCGAGGTCACCGGGGTGCCGGCGAACTTCCTGCGCGGCTCGCTCGAGCGCTTCCGCGCTGAGGGTTCGAAGGCCTGGAAGGACGTCTGGAGCGCGGGGCACGGGGTCGCGTTCATCGACGACGTGCCCCCGGCCGCCGAGCTCGTCGAACGGCTGGTCCGGGAGTACCGCGAGGCCAAGGCGCGCCTGCCCTGAGCGCCGTCCAGGACGCATATTTCATAAGAATTTCAGGACGCGTGGTATACTGATTCGGGAAGAAGCCAACCGGGCCCGCCTCGCGCTTCGGCGCGCGCGCCCGTGTCGACCCAGACCACGAAAGGAGGTCGTACATGTACCCCACGCCCGTGGACGCGTACGGACGTTACGAACCGGTAACCCTGAAGAACATTCACCGCCACCCCGCCTACCGGCGGCTCCCCGAAAGCCTGCGACGCGAGCTGGAGGTGGCCGCCCAGGTGCTGCCCTTCCGCACCAACCCTTACGTCCTCGACGAGCTGATCGACTGGGACCGGGTCCCCGAAGACCCGATCTTCCAGCTCGTCTTCCCCCAGCGGGGCATGCTCGATCCCGAGACCTACGCGCGCGTCGAGGCCGCCCTGGCCTCGGGCCAGCAGGAGGCGCTCAGCGAAGCCGTCTGGAACGCGCGCCACGCCATGAACCCCCACCCCGCCGGACAGCTCACCCACAACGTGCCCGAGCTGGACGGGCGGAAGCTGGACGGCCTGCAGCACAAGTACGCCGAGACCGTGCTCTTCTTCCCCGCAGGGGGGCAGACCTGCCACGCCTACTGCACCTACTGCTTCCGCTGGGCCCAGTTCGTGGGCCACCGCGAGCTGCGGTTCGAGTCGAGCCAGGTCGACGACCTGGTGCGCTACCTGCGCGCCCACCCCGAGGTCACCGACGTGCTCGTCACTGGCGGCGACCCGATGGTGATGAAAACCCGGCTGCTCGCGCGCTACCTGGAGCCCCTGCTCGAGGTGGAGACGTTGCGCTCGATCCGCATCGGCAGCAAGTCGCTGGCTTACTGGCCCATGCGCTTCACCACCGACCCCGACGCGGCCGAGGCGCTGCGCCTCTTCGAGCGCGTGGTGGCCGCCGGCAAGCAGCTGGCCTTCATGGCCCACTTCAGCCACCCGCGCGAGCTCGAGACCGAGCAGGTGCAGACGGCCATCCAAAACCTGCTTGCCACCGGCGCGGTGGTGCGCACCCAGGCGCCGCTGATCCGCCACGTCAACGACGACGCCAACCTCTGGGCCGAGAAGTGGCGCCAGGAGGTGCGTCTGGGCCTGATCCCCTACTACATGTTCGTCGAGCGCGACACCGGCCCCAAGCGTTACTTCGAGGTACCGCTGGCCGAGGCGCAGCGGATCTTCAAAGACGCCTACCGCCAGGTCTCGGGCCTCGCCCGCACCGTGCGCGGCCCCAGCATGTCGGCCTTCCCCGGCAAGGTGCGCATCGTCGGCACCGCCGAGGTGGCCGGAGAGAAGGTCTTCGTCCTCGAGTTCCTGCAGGCGCGCGACCCCGCCTGGGTGGGCCGGCCCTTCTTCGCCCGGTTCTCGGAGGAGGCCACCTGGCTCGACGAGCTCGAGCCCGCCTTTGGCGAAGAGCGCTTCTTCTTCGAAGGCTAGCCCCCGCACCCGCCGCACCCGCCCGCCTTCCTGCGGGCGGGTTTTCGTGCGCGATTTCCCATCCTTCCCAGGCGCCGGGTGTGCGAAGATGGAGCCATGCGCATCGGGGTGTTGCTCACCATGGGGTTCCTGGAAGCCGAGGCCGCGCCGGTCCTCGACGCGGTGCGCATCCTGCGCGAGGCGGGGGCCGGGATCGAGGCCTTCACGCTGGCCAAGAGCCGCCACGCCCTCGAGGGGGCGGCGGGCACCGTCTGGACGGCCAAGTACGCCCTCTCCGCCCGCCCCGAGCTGGACGTGCTCGTCGTCCCGGGAAGCAAAGGGCTCGCCCGCGCGGCGCGCGACCTGCAGATCGAGCTCTGGCTCGAGGAGGTCTGGCCCCGGCTGGAGGCCGTCTTCCTGGGCGCCAACGGCCCGGTCTTCCTGGGCGAGCTGGGGCGCGCCCCCCAGCTCGTGGCCGCGCACCCCGCCTACGCGGACGAGGTAAAGCGCTACGCCAAGCTGGGGCACGAGACCGCCTACGCCGTGGGCAAGGTCACGACGACCGCCGGCTACCTCTTCCTGCTCGGCGCGCTGCTGGACCACCTGCAGTCGGCGGAGTTCGACATCGAACCCGTGCTGGAACAGATGGCGCTGGCCTTCGACTGAGCCCGGTCGTATACTGGGCCTTTGTATGGCGAACCTTTCCATCGGCATCGTCGGCCTCCCCAACGTGGGCAAGTCCACCCTCTTCAACGCGATCACCAAGGCGGGCGCGCTCGCGGCCAACTACCCCTTCGCCACCATCGACAAGAACGTCGGCGTGGTCACCGTGCCCGACGAGCGGCTGGAAAAGCTGGCGGACGTCTTCACCAAGGGCGGGCGGCGGCCCCCGGTCGTGCCCACCTACGTCGAGTTCGTGGACATCGCCGGCCTGGTCAAGGGCGCCCACAAGGGCGAGGGGCTGGGCAACCAGTTCCTCGGCAACATCCGCGAGGTGGCGGCGGTGGCCCACGTGGTGCGCTGCTTCGAGGACCCGAACGTGGTCCACGTGGACGGCTCGGTGGACCCGCTGCGCGACGCCGAGATCATCAACACCGAGCTGGCGCTGGCCGACCTGGGCACGCTCGAGCGGCGGCTGGAAAAGCTCGAGCGCAGCGCCCGCGTGAGCAAGGAGGACGCGGCGCTGGTGGAGCTGCTGAAACCGCTGGTGGCCCACCTGGAAGCTGGCGAGCCCGCCCGCACCTTCGAGACCGGCAACGCCGAGCACGACAAGCTCCTGCGCCGGGTCTTCAAGGAGTACGGCCTCATCACCGCCAAGCCGGTGGTCTACGTGGCCAACGTGGGCGAGGAGGACCTGCCCGCCGGCAACGAACATGTGGAAAGGCTGCGCGAGCTGGCGGCGCGCGAGGGGGCCGAACTGGTCGTCATCTCGGCCAAGATCGAGGCCGAGCTGGCCGAGCTTTCGGACGAGGAGGCGCGCGAGTACCTGGCCGAGCTGGGGCTCGAGCAGTCGGGCCTCGACCGGCTGGTGCTGGCCGGCTACCGCGCCCTCGACCTGATCACCTTCCTGACCGCAGGCGAGAAGGAGGTACGCGCCTGGACGGTGCGGCGCGGCACCAAGGCCCCCCAGGCCGCGGGGGTGATCCACTCCGACATGGAGCGCGGCTTCATCCGCGCCGAGGTGATCGACTGGGCCAAGCTGGTCCGGGCCGGCGGCTGGGCCGCGGCCAAGGAGAAAGGCTGGGTCCGCACCGAGGGCAAGGACTACGTCGTCCAGGACGGCGACGTGATGCTGATCCTCTTCAACGTCTAAGGGCGGGGCAGTCGGTAGGCGTAGATCACGTCCGCGCCTTGACCGCTGGGCGGCTCTTCGGCGACGAAATCGCGGTGATTTCGTTCAAAAGCTGCTTCATGACCTGTACGACGTTGGGAACCTGACGCGAAAGACCAAGCGCCTTGTGCACGTCACCGGCCTTGACGCATACGACGCTTAGATCTTTCGCTTCCACTTCTGCAAACCGCCTACGGATGGCTGTCCGAACCCCGGCTTCGCTTCCGGCATGGACCCCGGTTCTCGGCCAGCAGGGCCGGCCTCGTCCGGGGAATCGGGAAAAGGCGGCAAGTAGCGAGTGGCCTGTGGCTTGTGGCTCGCTGACTAGGAAACCTAACCCCCTTGGGAGGGGAATGGAACTCCGTTGTTTGCGCTTTGCAACCCGCGATCGAGCCGATTGAACAAGAACGCCCGCCCCTTCGGGGGACCGGGGCTCTGGACGTTGCAGGAGGCAGACGCCCGGCGTCAATCCTCGGCGCTCCTACACCCCACCTCCCACCTGCCCCTTTCCACCCCGCAAGCGGTCGGCTCCGCCTGCGCGTCGAGGCGCCGTCCGAAAAGGAACACGCGGCGCCCTGAGGCGCCGCATGCTGGGAGGTAGGGCGCCTTACTTCTTCTTCGGCGGCCAGGTGGGCGCTTCGATGATCTGCTGGGGCACGTTGCTGTTGTACACGCCCGCCTGACCCGCGGGGGCCAGGTGGTCGGTTAGCTTGAAGCTGGGCCGCGGGTGGCTGTTGACGTAAGCCATCACGTCCACGGCGTCCTGGTCGCTCAGGTGAGCGTTGCCCAGGGGCATGTTGTACTTGACCCAGCTCGCGCCCTTGATCACGTTGGCCATGCCCGCGCCGGCGTTGTAGGAGCGGTCGCCCCAGACCGGCGGGAAGGCGCCCACGCCCTGGCCATCGGGGCCGTGGCAGGCGGCGCACTGGGCCTCGTAGACCTGCTTGCCGTGGTCCGCGTCCACGCTTCCGGCCTTGACGAGCTTGACGATCGCCGGGTCGGGCCAGGGGGTGTTGTAGGCCCCGATGGGCTTGTTGGGGTTCTGGTCCACGGGCAGCCCCGTCGAGAGCCAGGTGATGTACGCGGCCATGGCGATCGAGGCCTTGGAGCCCACCGGCAGACGGGTGCCGTTCATCGAGCGCATGAAGCAGTTGAGGATGCGGTCCTCGAGGCTGACCACGGCCTTCTCGCGGGGGCTGTAGGCGGGGTAGGAGGTGGCCACGCCCACGAAGGTGGCGTAGCGGTTCTTACCCTTGCCGCCCTGCAGGTGGCAGCTCTTGCACTGCAGGTCGTTGCCCACGTAGTCCTTGGTGAGCGGGTGGGTGTTGGTGTTCATCACGATGGCCTCGCCCAGCTTGACCATCTCGCCCAGCTCACCGGGCGGGTAGGAAGCGGGCGGATTGGGGACTTCCTTCGGGAAGTTCTGGCTGGGCCAGGGGAAGCCGCCCGCCGCGACGACGCCCAAAGCCAGGACGGCCAGCGCCAGTAAACTCAGGTACGCTTTTCTCATCGGCATCACCTCAGGCACATTTCACGCCCAGGTGGCTCAACAAGTCCTAAACGGCGAGGCGGTAGCCGACCCCGGGGAGGCTCTCGATGACCACGGAGGGCCCCAGCTTGCGGCGCAGCCGCCCCACGTAGACGTGCAGGTAGTGGTCCTCGCCGGCGCCGCGTCCCCAGACCGCGTCGAGCAGCTCCTCGTGGGTGAGCGTCCGCCCCCGGGCAAGCACGAACTGGCGCAGCAGGGCGTACTCCATGGGGGTGAGCCGCACCCGCCGGCCCGCGACGAGGGCGTAGCCGCCGCCGGGGTCGAGTTCGAGCGGCCCCGCCCGCAACCCCTCCGTGCGCCCCTGAACCCCGTAACGCCGGATCGCCGCGCGCACCCGCGCCAGCAGTTCGGCCACCCCGAAGGGCTTGACCAGGTAGTCGTCGGCCCCGAGGTCGAGGGCCTCGACCTTGCGCTCCTCCTCGCCGAGCGCGCTCATGACCACGATGGGCACGTCGCAGAAACCCCGCGCCTCGCGGATCACGGTCATCCCGTCCACCCCCGGGAGCATCAGGTCGAGCAGCACGCAGGCGTAGCCAGCGGCGCGCAGCCGCTCGAGCGCCGCCTCCCCGCTCGCGGCGGTATCCACCGCGTAGCCGCGGGCCCGCAGGTTGGCCTCCACCAGGCGCAGCAGGTTGGGGTCGTCGTCCACCACGAGCACCCGTTCAGGCATCCTCGCACCCCCCTTTGGGCAGGGTAAACCAGGCGACGGTGCGCCCGCCCTCGCGCGTCAACCCGATCGCACCCCCGTGCGCTTCCACGATGGTGCGGGCGATGGCGAGCCCCAGGCCGGAGCCGCGGGTGGCGTCGTCGGCCCGGAAGAAGGGCTCGAAGACGCGCGCTTCCAACCCCTCGGGAACCCCGGGTCCGGTGTCGCTCACGCGAAAGCGCACGGACTCGGCGAGCTCGTCCAGCTCCACCGTCACCTCGCCGTCTGCGGGGCCGTACTTGACGGCGTTCTCCACCAGGTTGACGAGGACGCTGCGGATCCGCTCGGCATCCAGGCGCACGCAGAGGGACCCCTCGGGGAGGCGCACGCGGAAGGGGCGGCCGCGCGCCAGGCGCTGCAGCCGCGGCTCGAGCTCGCGCAGCAGCCGCGCCGGATCGCGGGGCGCGGGCCTCACCGCGAAGGCGCCCCGCTCGCCGCGCGCCAGGTCGAGCAGGTCGTTAACGAGGTAGTGCATGCGGTCGGCCTCGCTCTCGATGATGCGCAGGAACTCCGCGGCCTCCTCGGGCTTCCAGGCCACGTCGGGAGCCAGCAGGGTGCTGGCGAAGCCCTTGATGCTCGCCAGCGGGGTGCGCAGCTCGTGGGAGACCGAGGCCAGGAAGCGCGTCTTGGCACGGTCGGCCTCGAGCGCCCGCTCGAGCGCCAGCCTGAGGGCTTCGGTGCGCTCGGCGACGCGGTCCTCGAGGTGCTGGGCGTAGTCCTCCAGCTCCAGCCGACCCTGCTCGAGCTCGGCGGCCATGCGGTTGAAGGCGCGCACCGCGGCCCGCGCCTCCGGCGGGCCCGACTCGGCCAGCGGCCGCTCGAGCCGGCCCTGCTCGAGCTCGCGCGCTCCCCGGGCCAGCTCGTCGAGCGGCCGCGTCACCGAACGCGCCAGCCGCCAGCCCGGAAGGTAGCTGGCCGTCATCGCCAGCAGCAGCGCCGCAAGCAGCGTCAGCAACGGCCCCGAAAGCGGCGCCAGCAGCCCCTGCACCGGGGCCTCCACCACGAGCCGCCCGCCGAGGCGGTCCACGTCGCGCGCGACCGCCAGACGCCAGGCGCCGCGGTCGTCGCGGTAGCGGAAGACCCGCCCGGCCACGCCGTGTTGCGCCTCCCGCGGGGCCCGCTCACCGCGCAGCACCTCGACGCGGTCGGAACTGGCGAGGATGCGCCCGGAACCGTCGGTCAGGTAGGCGTGCAGTTCCGGGTCGCGCAGCTCCACCAGCGCGTCCCAGAGCACCGGGGCGCGCAGCACGGCTTCCAGGAAGCGCCCGCTCGGCCGCGCCAGCCCCAGCGTCAGCTGCGGCTCGCCCCAGTCGTCGCGGCGCACCGCCCCCCAGGTCTCCGGCGCGCCGGCGCGGGCCAGCGGCGCAAGCGGGGCGGGATCCACCTCGAACCGCGACCAGCGCGCCCGCACGCCACCCGCCTCGCGCACCTGCAAAACCACCACCTCGGGCAGCCGCGCCGCGGCGAAGCGCAGCGGCCACGCCCCGTCCCCGGAGGCGTCCAGCGCCTCGCCCAGCACGCCCGCGATCGCTTCCAGGCGGCCGTCGAGGCTGCCCTGCAAGCGCGCCGCCTCGCTCTCGATCCGTGCCCCCGCCAGGCCCAGGTAGCTGCGGCTGAGGCCGTACCAGGCCACCGCGCCCACCAGCACCAGCGGCAGCAGTCCCGCCGCCGCGGCGGCCAGGGTGAACCGCCCCTCGAGCCGGGAAAACCAGGAAGCACGCCTCACGGGACCACCTCGTCCGCAAGGTCCAGCAGCCGCGGGTCCAGCTCCAGCCCCAAACGCCGCGCCACCCCCCGGTTGAGCGCGAGGCTCATCTGCTGGGGCCGCTCCACCGGCATCTCGGATACGGGGTAGCCCTCCAGCAGCTGGCGCGCCATCCGCGCGGCCTGGCGGCCCATGGCCGCGCCCGTCGCCCCGTAGGCCAGCAGCGCGCCCGCCCGTACCTGGGCGGCGTCCAGCCCCACCAGGGGCACGCCGGCGGCGTTCGTACGCGCCAGCACGTCGTCCAGGTGGTTCTCCAGCACGTAGCTGGGCAGGAGCAGCACGGACCCGGCCCCCGTCTGCGCGATCCGCGCCTCCAGGCCTTCCAGGTCGCCCACCGCGCGCACCGGGTGGTAGGTCAGCTCGAGCCCCAGCGCCTCCGCGGCCCCGCGCACCGAGGCGAGGCCCCGCGCGGTGGGCACCACCCCCGGCTGGTAGAGCACCAGCACCCGCCGCACCTGCGGCAGCGCGAGCCGCAAGAGCTGCAGCCGCTTGCCCGAGAGCTCGGCGTAGTTGTTGTCCACCCCGCTGACGCGGCCGCCGGGCCGGCTGAGCCGCTCGACGAAGCCCCAGTCCAGCGAGGCGGCGAGGCCGACGTAGAGCACCGGCGCCTCGCCGCCTCCCTCCACCGCAGTGCGGGTCTCCACCCCGCCGACGGTCACGTAGAGGGCCACGGGGTCGCCCAGGCAGTCGGCGAGCCGCGCCGCCTCGCCTTCCGCGTCGCAGACCCGCACGCGCACGCCCGCGAGCCCGTAGCCGCGCAACCGCTCCGCGAACGCCTGGGCGCGCGCCATCCGGCCGGGGCCGGAGACGACGACGCGCACCTCGCGCTCCACAGGCGCTTCGCGGCAGCCCCCCAGAAGGA
Organism: Oceanithermus desulfurans; assembly: GCF_014201675.1. NCBI lineage: Bacteria > Thermotogati > Deinococcota > Deinococci > Thermales > Thermaceae > Oceanithermus > Oceanithermus desulfurans. The sequence continues at coordinate 26,921 of NZ_JACHEZ010000009.1, forward strand.
GGAGCGTAAGCCACCCGGCGACCCACGCCGCGCGCATCTTCATGCTCCAAGCTTAGCCCCGGATTACTCTGGAGACGTGCGGGTACCCCGTTCGGTGGTCGTTCTCGGGCTCGTCAGCTTCTTCATGGACGTCGCCTCGGAGATGGTCTACCCGCTTCTCCCCTTCTTCCTCACCGTGGTGCTGGGCGCGGGCAAGGAGACCGTGGGCCTCATCGAAGGCCTGGCCGAGGGCACGGCCAGCCTGCTCAAGGTGGTGGGCGGCCGCCTCTCCGACCGCCTGGGGGTGCGCAAGCCCTTCCTGATCGCCGGTTACGGCCTGCCGGCGCTGGTGCGGCCGCTGCTGGCGCTGGCCGTGCACCCCGAACAGGTGCTGGGCTTCCGCCTGCTCGACCGCACCGGAAAGGGGCTGCGCACCGCCCCGCGCGACGCCCTGATCGCCGACGTCAGCCGCGAGGCCGACTACGGCAAGGCCTACGGGCTGCACCGCGCCCTCGACACCCTGGGGGCCGCAATCGGGCCGCTGCTCGCCTTCGCCCTGCTGCCGCGGCTCGGCTACCGCGGCGTCTTCTGGCTCTCGCTCCTCCCCGCGGCCGCGGCCGCGGGCGCCGTCGTCTTCTTCGTACGCGAGCGCCGCGTTCCGCTGGCCCGCGAGCCGCTGCTGGCGGCGGTGCGGCAGCCGCGCTACCTGCGCTTCCTGCTGGCCTCGGCCGTCTTCACCCTGGGCTACGTCTCCGTCGCCTTCCTGCTGCTGCGCCTGGGGGAGCTGGGGCTCTCGCCGCGGCAGACGACGCTCGCCTACGCCGGGTACAACCTGCTCTACGCGGCGCTCGCCTACCCGATGGGCACCCTCGCCGACCGGCTGAGCCCCCGCGTCGCCACCGCGCTGGCCATGGCCGTCTACGCCCTCGTCTTCCTCGGCTGGGCCGTCGCCCCGGGGGTGGCGGCGGGGCTGGTGCTCTTTGCCGCCTACGCGGCCTTCATCGCGCTGTTCGAGCCGGCGCGGCGGGCCTACCTGGCGCAGGTCGCGCCCGAACGCGAGCGCGCGGGGGCGATCGGCCTCTTCCACACCGTGGAAGGGGTGCTGCTCTTCCCCGCCAGCGCCGTCTTCGGCTGGCTCTGGCAGGTGCACGGCCCCGTGATCGCCTTCGGGCTGGCGGCGGGGCTGGCGCTCTCGGGCGCGGCCCTGCTGATCCGACCGGCGCGGTAGGATGGAAGCCGCAACGATGAGCCCAGATGCGCCCGCCCCCCTCGAACAACCCATCGGAGTCTTCGACTCCGGCGTCGGCGGTCTGACCGTCCTCGAAGCCCTGCGCCGGGCCCTGCCCGGCCGCGACTTCCTCTACTTCGGCGACACCGCGCGGGTGCCCTACGGCTCCAAACCCCCCGAGCTGGTGCGCCGCTTCGCCTGGGAGATCAGCGGCTTCCTGCTGCGTCAGGGGGCGGTGGCGCTGGTGGTGGCCTGCAACACCGCCTCGAGCGTGGCCCTGGACGACCTCTCGCGCCTGGGGGTGCCCGTCACCGGCGTGATCGATCCCGCGGTGGCCGAGGCCGGGCGCTACGGCCACGTGGGGGTGATCGGCACCCGCGCCACCGTGGCCAGCGGGGCCTACCAGTCCCGGCTCGAGGCCGAGGGCAAGCGGGTCTGGTCGCTGGCCACGCCGCTCTTCGTCCCCATCGTCGAGGAGGGGCTGTGGAGCGACGGGGTGGCCGAGCTGGTGGCGCGGCACTACCTGGAGGGGGCCCCGGAGGATCTCGAGGCCCTGATCCTCGGCTGCACCCACTACCCCTACCTGAAACCCCTGCTCGAGCGCCTGCGCCCGGAGCTGACGCTCATCGACTCGGCCGAGCCCACGGCGCGCGCCGTGGCCGGCAGCCTGCCCGCGGGCCCCGGCTCGGGGCGGGTGGTGCACTTCGTCACCGGCGACCCCGAGGCCTACCGCGCCCTGGCGGCGCGCCTGGGCGTGCACGCCGGCGAGGTGCATAAAGTAGAGTTAGGAGCGTTATGAACCGAGCCGACGGCCGCGGCCCCACCGGGCGCCGCCCCCTCAAGATCACCCCCCGCTACCTCGACTACGCCGAGGGGTCGGCCCTCGTCGAGCTGGGGCGCACGCGCGTCCTCGTGGCCGTGAGCCTCACCCCAGGGGTCCCCCGGCACATGCAGGGCAAGCGCAGCGGCTGGCTGATGGCCGAGTACAACCTGCTGCCCCGCAGCACCGAGAGCCGCACCCAGCGCGAGCGCTTCAAGCTGGGCGGCCGCACCCAGGAAGTGCAGCGCTTCCTGGGCCGCGCCTTCCGCGCGGCGGTGGACCTGGACCTGCTGCCGAACCGGACGATCGTCGTCGACGCCGACGTGATCCAGGCCGACGGCGGCACCCGGGTGGCCGCCATCCTGGGAGGCTACGCGGCGCTGGTGCAGGCCTTCGACGCGCTGGTTCGCGCGGGCAAGCTCGACGACTGGCCGCTCACCGAGTTCGCCGCGATCAGCCTCGGCTGGGCCGGCGGCGACGCGGTGCTGGTGGACCTGAACGCCGAGGAGGACGACCGCGTGCACGCCGACCTGACCGTGGTGGGCACCGCCGAGGGCGAGTTGATCGAGATCCACGGCGGCGGCGAGGGCCGGCCGGTGCCGCGGGCGGTCTACGACCGCATGGTGGACGAGGGGCTGCGGCAGATTCCTGGACTCGTCGCCGAGGTGCACAAGCAGCTGGCGGAAGGGGTATCGTAGGAATGATGCAGGTCGTGATCGCCACCTCCAACCCGGGCAAGTACCGCGAGCTGGCTCGGGGTCTGGAACCGCTGGGCTGGGAGCTGCGCCCCCTGCCCGACTTCGGCGTGGAGCTCCCCGAGGAAACGGGCACCACCTTCGAGGACAACGCCCTCATGAAGGCGGCCACGGTGGCGCAGAAGACGCGGCTGCCGGCGCTCGCCGACGACTCGGGGCTGGTCGTGGACGCCCTGGGCGGCGAGCCCGGCATCTACTCCGCGCGCTACGGCGGGCGCACGAACGACCGCGACCGCAACGTCTACCTGCTCGAGCGCCTGCGCGGGGTGCCCCCCGAGCAGCGCACCGCCCGCTTCGTGGCGGTGCTGGCGCTCGCCTACCCCGACGGCCACGTGGAGAGCTACCGCGGCGAGGTCGAGGGCGTGATCCTCGAGGCCCCGCGCGGCGAGGGCGGCTTCGGCTACGACCCGCTCTTCTACCTGCCCGAGCTGGAGCGGACCTTCGCCGAGATGGCCCCCGACGAGAAGGCGCAGCACTCCCACCGCGCCCGGGCGCTGGCGAAGCTGCTCGAGGCCTGGAAGAACGGCCCGCCCCCGCGGGAAATCTGGCCCCTGGAGTAAACCCCGTGCCCACCGTTCGCGAGCCGCACGTCGCGGTCTGGCGCCTCTTCGACCTGGCCGACGAGATCGACACCGACCGGGTCGCGGGAACGCGTTTCGCGCTTCGGCGCAGCCGCAGCGGCGCGGTACGCCTGGAAGAACCGCCGGTGGAGCTCGACCTGGGCGACCACGGCTTCGCGGGGCGCACGGGGCGGCTGCGCGCCCGCGTCTACCCCTTCGGCGTCGTCGCGCTGGCCTGGCGGGTGCGCCTCGGCGAGCGGCTGCCCTGGGACGGGCTCGAGTCCGCGGCGCTCGAGCTGGTGGGCGCTCCCGGCCTCGACGCCTGGATGCGTGAGCGGCTGGCGCCGCTGCGCCGGGAGCTGGCCCCCGCCCTGGCCCGCCCGCTCGCGGCTCCGGGTGAGGAGGGTTTCTACGCCGTCCACGTTCAGGGGTTCGATCCCGAGCGCTCAGCCGACGTCCTGCTCGAGGAGCTCGACCTGGCCCCGCTGGTGCTGGGGGAGCGGGTAGCCGCCTCACAGCAGCTGCGCGCCGACCTGGTCCGCCACGCCTTCAGCTACTCGAGCGGCGACCTGGCGCTGTTGGGCTTCGACGGCGTCTTCATCTACGACCAGGAAGGCATCTGGGACGTGGCCGACCTGGTTGAGTGGGTGCACGCGGAGCTGCTGGAGCTCGACTACTACGACAACGTGCTGGCGCGGGCGCTCGAGGGGGCGCCGCAGGTGCTGCGCGAGCTCGGCTGGGGGCGCTACGGGCGGCTGGCGCGGCTGCGGCGCAACCTGATGGAGCGCCGCGCCGAGATCACCGAGGTGCAGACGCGGCTGGCCGGGGCGCTGCGTATCACCGAGGACCTCTTCTACGCCCGCATCTACCGCGACGCCACCGAGGTCTACGGCGCCGCCGAGCTGGCTGCATCGGTGCAGGCCAAGCTGCAGGCGCTCAGCGCCATCTACCAGATGGTCAGCGAGGAGATGCAGTTCCGCCGCAGCCAGGCGGTGGAGGTGGCCATCCTGGCGTTGATCGCGCTGGAAGTCGTGTGGCTGCTACTCGGCCGCATGTAGCCGCACCAGGAAGGCCGCGACGTCGGCGGAGTCTTCCAGGAAGGTGAGGAGGTCGAGCTCCCGGGTGGAGAGCTCCAGGTGCGGCTGCAGCAGCGGCCGCCAGGCTGCGTGCACCCCGACCGGGAAGGGGGGCTCGCCCTGGAGCCGCTGAATGTAGGCCCGGTTCCAGGCCACCAGGATCTCGGTCAGCGTGCCCAGGCCGCCGGGAAGGGCCAGTGCGGCGCGGCTCAGCTCGAGCATGCGCTCGATCCGCCCCGTCAGGGTGGGGGCCGGCAGCTCGAGGTCCACATGGGCGTTGGCCCCGCTGCGCGACTTGAAGAGGTCGGGAGCGGTCACCCCGATCACCAACCCGCCCGCGGCCTTCGCGCCGCGGCTCACCGCCTCCATGCTGCCTCCGTACCCCCCGCTGGCCACGGCGAAGCCGGCCTCGGCGAGCGCCCGCCCCCAGGCCTCGGCCTGCTTCCAGGCGGGCGTGCCGGGCGCGGTGCGCGAGGAGCCGAAGACGGAAACGACGGGTACGGACACGCCCCCATTGTAAGACCCCGGGGCCGGGGCCCCGGGGTAGGCCTCCACGATACGACTAGAAGTAGCCGGGTGCCTGGGTGTCAGGGAAGGAGAACTGGCCGGCGTCGACCCAGAAGCGGTACCCCGACGCCCCCGGCAGAGCGTAGCCCATGTTCATGGCGGCGGCCGTCTGCGCCCCCGCGGCGCTGGCCACCTCGTCGACGCTGGTGGGGAGCGCCTCGCCCGCCGCAGCCTGGAGGAACCACCAAACGTAGGCGTTGGCATCGGGAACGCCGCCCAGGTCGGCATAACTCGGAATCGCAAGTTCGGTATCCGCGGTAAGGACCTCGACGGCCAGACTTTGGTCGGTCGAAGGGAACCAGAGGCCGAACACCACGTCGTAGAGCGCCCCTTCGGGGCCCGTCCAGCGGAAGACCGTCTCGCAGGGTTTGACGACGCTGCCGGAAACGGGAGCGTAGGGGACCACGGGATCAGGGAAGCTGAGGGTGACCGCGTCGCCTTCGGAGGGCACCTGCCGCCAGACCACGACGCTGCCGTCGATGCTGCTCAGGTCGAGCGGGGTGGTGTTGCCCAGCGACTTAAAGATGCCCCTACCCTCGCCGTAGTAAGCCTCGGCGCTGATCAGGGAACCGAGGTCGGACCCGGTGGGGGCGGCGAAGCTGAACGACGTTTCAGCGGTGCCTCCATCGATCGAGAACCGGCCCGTGCGGATACGGGTGTCCTCGCCCTGGTAAGTCACGTAATGGCCTACCTCCGCCAGGCTCATCACCGCCGACAGCTCCGTCGAGGCGGTCACGGTGCGGGTGGAGATCCCCTCAGGGCTCAGGGCCAGCGTCTGGCCGGTGACGTCGCCACCGTCCTGCAGGGTCACGCTAGCGACAGCGGCCCCCAGGTCGCTGCGAGCCGGGTCGCTAAAGGCGACGGCGTTGTCGTCGGCGTCGGTCTGCCAGCGCAGCCCCAGCAGCGTGGCGTCACCCGCGAGCGCAGGGTCGAAGCGCAGCGACGTGAAGAAGGTGTCGTCGTAGGAGAAATCGCGGTTCCGGTACGGCGGCAGCAGCAGCGCGACCGCCTCCTTGGTCGTGATGTCGGAAGGCGAGGCCGGGGTAAGGGTGCCCGCTACCGAGGCCGAGGCGCAGCTCGAGCCGTTCCTGGGGTTAACCGCGAGGTAGGGGTCGGTCCTGGTGAGGCCGCGGACGACGAGCAGCGAGGCATCGCCTTCACCCGCGAATTCGGAGAGGTAGACGTTGTTGATCACCAGGTCGTAGGGGGTCTGCACCCCGGTGATGGTGAAGTGCCCCTCGGCGTCGGTTAACACCGGGTCGCTGCCGGGCACGTAGACCGTGTTGTAGGGAACCGGCTGGCCGCAGAGGTCGACCAGCGTGCCCTGAACCTCGACGCCTACGGGGCCTTGGGCCTGCTGGGTGCTGCAGCCGGCCACCAGCAGCAGACCCGCCGCCAACGCACCTAAGAACATCCTTCGTTGGTTATGCATAAATTCCTCCTTGGTAGCCGCACGACCGAATTCACGACGATGGCCACAGGCACAGTCTAGGACGGGAAAACCGGGACAATGCTCCTAGGTTTTCCCGTTGGGATCAGTATTTATAGTGACTTAGGTGTCATTCCATATTCCTGAGGTTGTAGACTTGTCGCGTGCGCACGTCTCGAGAGGTTCACACCGCTTTGCAGTCGGGCGGCCCCGTCGTCGCCCTCGAGTCCACCGTCATCACCCACGGCCTGCCCGCGCCCGTCAACCTGGAAACCGCCCGAAGGCTCGAGGCGGCGGTGCGCGAAGAAGGCGCGGTGCCCGCCACGATCGGGGTTCTCGAAGGTGAGGTGCGGGTGGGGCTGGCCCCGGACGAGCTCGAGGCCCTGGCCACCCGCAACGCCGTGGAGAAGGCCAGCCTCTGGAACCTGGCCGCGGTCGTGGCGCGCCGGCAGTGGGCCGGCACCACCGTGGCCACCACCGCGCACCTGGCCGCCCGGGCCGGGATCCGCGTCTTCGCCACCGGCGGCATCGGCGGGGTGCACCCCGTCCCCTTCGACGAATCGGGCGACCTGCTGGGACTTTCGCGCACCCCGGTGGTGGTGGTGTCGTCAGGCCCCAAGAGCATCCTCGACCTGGCGGCCACCCTGGAACGGCTCGAGAGCTACGGCGTGGGCGTGGTCGGCTACCGGACGAAGCATCTGCCCGCCTTCCATGCGCCCGACTCGCCCTTCGAGCTGCCCGCCACCGTCTGGAGCGAGGCCGAGGCCGCCGCGACCTGGCGCGCCGCCCGGGCGCTGGGGCTCGAATCGGCGACGCTGGTCTTCCATCCGGTGAGCGAGGGCCTCCCCTACCGCCAGGTCAAGGCCTGGGTGGACCAGGCGAACGAGGAGGCCCGCGCCGCGGGGATCGGTGGCAAGGACCTGACCCCCTACCTGCTGCGCCGCCTCAGCGAGCTCTCGGAGGGGCGTACCGACGCGGTGAACCTGCGCCTGCTCGAAGAGAACGCCCGCCTGGCTGCGCGCATCGCCCGGAAGTTGTCCGCCTAGCCCGGGAACCTTCGCGCTACGATGGGGGTAACCGGAAACTCCGGTGCGGAGGTGGTATGGATGCCCGAAACCGACCGCGCCGCCGACCCGGGAACCGAGCGCCTGCGGCGTACGGCCCGGGCATGGGCCCTTACGGTGATCGTGTTCGTCTTCGCCGCCGCGATGCTGGCCCTGTGGAACCGCATCGCGATCGGGCGGTTCGACCCCCGCTTGGTCGCGGGGACGCCGGCCGTCGAGTTTCTGCCGCCCCTCCTCACCCTCGCCAGCGCCGCGGCCCTCCTCGCCGCCTGGCGCAGGGAATGGGTCGGCGGGCTGGCGGCCACCGCCCTGCAGCTGGCCACGCTGCCGCTCCTGCTGGTCCGCTGGCCCCCCTGGCAGGGGTTTCCGCGCCACCTGCTGGCGCCCTACGGGGTCTGGCTCTGGATAACCGTTCCGGGGGTGCTCTTCCTGGTCTGCGCGTGGCGCTCGCGGCGATCCCCACCCGACAGGGGCTAGCCCGCGCGCCGGGACGGAAAACGACCCGCCGGCCAGAGCGGTAAGATGTAGGGGTATGTGCGAGATCGGTGGGATGCTGCGCGTGGCCCGCGAGGAGAGCGGTCGCTCGGTCCGCGACTGGGCCCGCGAGCTGGGCATCAAGAGCGACTACCTGCGCGCCCTCGAGGAGTGCCGCTTCGAGGACCTGCCCGAGGCGGTCCTGGCCAAGGGGCACCTGCGCCGCTACGCCGAGGCGCTGGGCCTCGACCCCGAGCCCCTGCTCGCGCAGTACCCGGTGCGGCCCACCTTTACCCCCGAGGACGTCATTACCCCCGAACGCCGGCGCGGCCGGCCTTGGTTCTGGATCGTCGTCCTCGCGGTGCTGCTGGCGCTTGCCGCCGGCGCCTGGCTGGTGCTGAAAAACCCGGCTCCCAAGGAACCCGCCGCCATCGAGCTGGAAGCGCCCCCACCCCCGCCGCCGCCCCCGAGCGAGGCCGAGCTGTCGGTGGAAACCGTTCCTCCGGGCGCCACCGTCTGGCTCGACGGCTTCCGCCTGGGCGAGGCGCCGGTGAGCGGCCGCTTCTCGGCCGGTGAGCGCACGCTGCGGGTCGAGGCCGAGGGTTACGTGCCTTACGAAGCGCCGCTCCTGCTCGAGCCCGGCGGCACCCGCCACCTCAAGGTCACGCTCGAGCCCCTTCCCGCCGCCGAGACCCCCGTTCCCGCGGGTCCGCCCAAGCTGGTGCTGCGTTTCAGCGAGCGCGCCTGGGTGCGCATCACCACCCCCGAGGGCGCCAAGCTCTACGAGGGCATCCCCAAGGTGGGCAGCGAGCTCGAGTTCCCGCTTCCGGTGGTGGTGCGCACCGGCAACGCCGCGGGGGTGCGCGCGGTCCTGGGCGGCGAGGACCTGGGCCCCATGGGCGGCGAGGGGCTGGTGGTGGAACGCCGCTTCGACGCGCCCGCGCCCTAGTGCGTATACTGGTGCGGTTGGAGGTCTATGGCCGCTAAAGTCGGATTCGTCAGTCTGGGCTGCCCCAAGGCCCTGGTGGACTCGGAACAAATCCTCTCGCGCCTCAAGGCCGCGGGCTACGGCTTCGCCGCCGACTACGCGGAGGCCGACGTGGTGGTCGTCAACACCTGCGGCTTCATCACCCCTTCGATCGAGGAGAGCCTCGAGGCCATCGGCGAAGCGCTGGGCGCGAACGGCCGGGTGGTGGTCACCGGCTGCCTGGGGGCGCGGCCCGAGGTGATCCGCGAAACGTACCCGCAGGTGATCGACGTGAGCGGGCCGGCCGAGACCGAACGGGTGCTGGCGGCGGTGGCCACCGTGGCCCCGCCCGAGCGCGACCCCTTCCTGGACCTGGTGCCGCCACAGGTCAAGCTGACCCCGCGCCACTACGCCTACCTGAAGATCGCCGAGGGCTGCGACCACGCCTGCAGCTTCTGCATCATCCCCCAGCTGCGCGGCCGGCTCACCAGCCGCGACGCCGCCGACGTGCTGGCCGAGGCCGCGCGGCTGGCGGCGGGCGGCACCCGCGAGCTGCTGGTCATCGCCCAGGACTCGAGCGCCTACGGCGTCGACCTGCGCCACCGCGAAAGCGACTGGGCCGGCAAGCGCGTGCGCGCGCACCTGACCGACCTGGTGCGCGAGCTCAGCGAGCTCGTGCCCTGGATACGGCTCCACTACGTCTACCCCTACCCCCACGTGCGCGAGCTGCTGCCGCTGATGGCCGAGGGGAAGCTGCTCCCCTACCTGGACGTGCCGCTGCAGCACGCCAGCCCGCGGGTGCTGCGGGCCATGCGGCGGCCCGGAGGCGCGGAGAGCCACCTGAAGACGATCCGGGAGTGGCGCGCCGCGGTGCCCCAGCTGGCCATCCGCTCGAGCTTCATCGTCGGCTTCCCCGGCGAAACCGAGGAGGACTTCGCGCTCCTGCTCGAGTTTTTGGAAGAGGCGCGGCTCGACCGCGTGGGCGTCTTCACCTACTCCCCGGTCGAGGGGGCGACGGCGAACGAGCTGCCCGGGGCGGTGCCCGAGGAGGTGAAGGCCGAGCGCAAGGCACAGGTCATGGAGCTCGCCCAGCGCCTCTCGCTGGAGAAGAACCGCGCCAAGGTGGGCCAGGTGCTGGAGGTGATCCTCGACGAGCCCACAGACGAGCCCGGCGTCTTCGTGGGGCGCAGCTACGCCGACAGCCCCGGCATCGACGGCACCGTGCGGGTGACGAGCGACGGCACCGTGCGGGTCGGCGAGATCGTGCCGGTGCGCATCACGGCCGCGGACGTCTACGACCTCGAGGGCGAGGTCTCCGCCCGCGTCCCGGCCGGGAGGTGATATGAAGGGAGCGGTATGTACATCGTAATCGCCGGCGGCGGCGACATCGGCACCCTGATCGCCCAGTCGCTGCACGAAAACCACGACGTCGTCGTCATCGACCGCAACCCGTCGGTAGCCGAGCGCATGGCGGTGCTCGACGTGCGCGTCCTCGCCGGCAACGCCACCGACCCCGAGTCGCTGCGCGAGGCGGGGGTGGACCACGCCGACGCCTTCATCGCCACCACCAACTCCGACGAGGTGAACCTGATCGCCGCCATGCTGGCCAAGGGGCTGGGGGCGGCCCAGTCGCTCACCTTCCTGGGCAAGGCCTACTACGTCGAGGTGCTCACCGACCCCCGCACCATGGAGATCCTGGGCACCCGCATCGACCGCGTCTTCTGGCCCCAGCGGGCGCTCGCCAAGGAAGTGCTCGAGGTGGTGCTCATCCCCAAGGCGCTCGACACCGAGCTGCTCGCCGGCGGCCGCCTGCGCCTGATCGAGTACATGATCGACGTCGAGTCGAGCTACGCCCACCGGCTGGTGCCCGACCTCGACTGGCCCCGCGGGGTGAAGCTCCTGGGGGTGCTGCGCGAGGGGCAGTTCGTCACGCCGCTGGACGAGGACTTCCGCGACCTGGTCATCGAGCCCGGCGACCACCTGGTCTTCGTCACCACCCCCGAGGCCTTCCCGGTGCTGCACGCCCTCTTCGCCGGCCGCGAGCAGGTGCGGCGCGTCTTCATCGTGGGCGGCGGCACCGTGGGCTACATGATCGCCAAGGGGCTGCGCGAGACGCGCGTCGAGGTCGTGCTCATCGAGCAGGACCCGGAGCGCTGCGAGTTCCTCTCGGAAGAGCTGGGCGGGGTGCTGGTGATCCAGGGCGACGGTACCGACCTCTCGCTGCTCGAGCAGGAGGGCATCGAGGACGCCGACGCCATGATCGCGGTCACCGACAACGACGAGAAGAACCTGCTCGTCTCGCTGCTCGCCAAGCAGCTGGGGGTGGAGAAGGTGGTCACCCGGGTGAGCCGCAGCGAGACCCGCACCCTCTTCGAGCGCGTGGGGGTGGACATCCCCCTCACCCCGCGCCAGGCGGCGGTGCGTGAGGTGCTGGCCCACCTGAACCCCGAGGGCGTCGAACGTATCGCCCTGATCGAGGACAGCGTCGAGGTCATCGAGGTGCGCGTTCCCCCCGAGCTCGACGGCCGCCGCGTCGCCGAGCTGGAGCTGCCGCCGCACACCACCGTGGTGGCGGCGATGCGCGGCTGGCGCGTGGTCCTGGCGGCCAGCGAGCTGCAGCTCAAGGCCGGCGACGAGCTCATCCTGATGGCCGCGCGCGAAGAGGTCGCCCACGTGGCCGAGCTGTTCAAGACGAGCTGACCATGGGAGGCTTCGTCCGTTACGCCCTGGGCACCGCGCTGCGCGCGGTGGGGCTGGTGATGCTCGCCTTCGTCCTCGTCGCCTGGGCCTGGGGCGAGGACGTGCGCGGCTTCCTGCTGGGGGCCGGGGTGGGGCTGGCCCTGGGGCAGCTGCTGCGCATGACCGGCACGCCCAAGGCTGAGCCCAAACGCGCCGAGGGTCTGTTCATCGTCGCGGTGATCTGGCTGCTCGTCCCCCTGCTGGGGGCGCTGCCCTTCTGGGTCAGCGGCCACGTGGGGCTGCTCGACGCCTACTTCGAGGCCATGAGCGGCTTCACCACCACCGGGGCCACGATCCTGCCCGACTTCGGCCTGTTCAACCAGAGCCTCTTCCTCTGGCGGGGGCTGACCCAGTGGTTCGGCGGGGTCGGCATCATCGTTCTGTTCGTCGCGGTGCTGCCGCACTTCGCGGTGGCCGGCCGCCAGCTCTTCTTCGCCGAGTCCACCGGGGTGCAGAAGGAAAAGCTGACCCCGCGGCTGCGCCACACCGCGGAGATGGTGCTGCGGGTCTACGTGCTGCTCACGGGGCTGGCGGTGCTGGGCTACTGGCTCGCCGGCATGCCCCTCTACGACGCCCTGGCCAACGCCCTCACCACGATGCCCGCGGGCGGCTTCTCCCCCAACCCGCTCAGCTTCGCCGGCTACCCGGCGGCGGCCCAGTGGGTGGCCGTCGTCTTCATGTTCTTCGCCGGAGCCAACTTCCTGCTCATCGCCAGCGCCCTCTTCGGGCGCGCCTCGCGCACGCCCTGGCGCGACCCCGAGTTCCGCGTCTACAGCGGCGCCTTCCTTGCGGGCTCGCTGGTGCTGGCGGTCTACCACGTCTACCTGCACGACTACGGGGTGGAGGCGGCGCTGCGCCACGCCTTCTTCCAGGTGGCCTCGCTGCTCACCAGCACCGGCTACGCCTCGGTCGACTACACCCAGTGGGTCGTCCCCGCGCAGGCGCTTTTGATCTTCCTGATGTTCATCAGCGGCAGCGCCGGCTCGGCGGCCGGCGGCGTCAAGTCGGTGCGCTGGCTGGTGATGACCAACCACGTGCTGCGCGAGCTCAAGCGCACCCTCCACCCCAACGCGGTGCTGCCGCTGCGGCTGGGCACCAAAGCCGTGGGCGAGGACGTGCTGCGCTCGGTCTCGTCGTTCGTGATCCTCTACCTCTTCGTCTTCGTGCTGGGCACGATGGTGATCGTCTTCACCGAGGGCGACCTGGTCGTGGCCTTTACCTCTTCAGCGGCCTTCATTGGCAACGTCGGCCCCGGCCTGGGAACGGTGGGACCCATGGGCTCGTTCGCCGACCTGCACCCGCTGGCCAAGCTGGTGGGCATCTTCCAGATGTGGGCCGGCCGCATCGAGCTGATCCCGGTGCTGCTCCTCTTCCACCCCGACACCTGGCGGGCGCTGCGGCGGAGTCGGTGACGACTTATTAATATCAGCACAGGCTCTTTCTGGCTCAATGGCGAGGGTCACTTGCGATGACATAGATAAACCGGATTGTAGCAGAATGGCAGTCAAAGACATTTTCGCGAGGTCCTTGACTACACAGTATCGAAGTTATTAATGGCTTGTTCCAAGTCAAATTTGGTATTTTCAAACACCAATATCCCCATATGACGCCACCGCTCAGTATCTTGAATAAGGCGTAGAGCAACCCGGAAAACCTCTTTTCGATCAACTATCCCCTCAAGTTCAGGGCTCCGGCCAAAAGCAACCGCAGCTCGGCGGTGCCGGACACCGCCGGCCGCAAGCTCCTTTGCGGCCGGTGTAGGGACACCGAAACGCAGGTGATCAGGAAAGTCGACAACCGCTTGCGAAAGTTCGCGGTCGCTCGCCTCAAGCAGCTTCTTGAGCAGACCGACGCCCTGTTCGACGGCGACTTGAAGGGCATAGCTAATCAACCGAGCATGAACGCCCAGCATCGTGTCAATATCGGTGCCCGCCCGCAACGCCAATTCCATAAACGGCTGGCCTTCGATCCATGCCGCCAGTACCCGAGTAAAGTCCGAGCGCGACGGCGGTGCGTCCCGGTACGCTGCTTTGACCGCTTCGGCCACCTCTGGTAGCTCCCAAGCCCACGTTAGCAGCGCCTCCACCAAATCTGGATCCGTTGCGGCCTCGACATTATCCCATCGATCCCGCATGGGCAGCAGCTTCACCTCCACGGACTCAAGCATCCGCACCCGTGTACCGGTTTCTCGGATCCAGCTGAGACGCCCAGCATTCTTGATCGCTGCGACCCGTTGAGCTCGCAGTTTGAACGCCTGTTTCATCAGGTCTGCGATCTCGGGCTCGGCCTGCTGAGCCGCAAAGGTCTGGCTGGATAGTTCCTCGGCGATCCGAACCAGCTCTTCTTCTCCAAGCTCTTCGGCGGCAAGATCAATGAGCGTAGCGTCGATGCCGTCGGTCAACGCGTGATAAGCGGGCATCCCCTCCAAGATGTCGTTTGTGAGGGGTAGGCTTTGTTGGCTCAGCTCTGCCCGCAGGCGACGCATCAACTCAAGGAGTGCCCCGGAAACGCTCTCACCCGGTTGCTGCTGAGCTACGGGAGCTATCAATCGCCACTGTCTGGGGTTAGCGCAGATAACGAGACCCTTAGTGGTTGCACCCGCTCTTCCAGCGCGCCCAACAAGGTTCTTTATGTCACGCGCGAGTAAGTCCTCCGCATCCCCGTCTGGCTGACGACGTTTCAAGGAATATAGGACCAGCGTCCTAATTGGCAGATTTACACCCTCAGCCAATGTATTTGTACAAATCGTTAGCCGAACATCTTCATTGCGGACCAAGCCTTCGAGGACCTCCCTGCTTTCCTGCGGGATGTCCCCGTGATGAAGTACAGCTCCCGCGGCGAGTGTGCGCGTTCCGATCCACGAATCACCGTACTCAAGGGTAAAATACTCGACTGCAGCCTGGAGCTTTGCTGAGTCTTCGACGAACTGCATCGGAGCGGCCATTGGCAATGAGTATTCCAGCTGCTTCAGTAGCTCCTCAGCGAGTACAACGACGCCCTGGTTGCCACGTTTGTTGGCAGCGAACACAGCAACAGCTCCCATCGGCAATGCCTTCCGTGCCGTCGCGATAGCTTTGGTTTTCACGGAGCGGAATGCGTATGTGTTAATCCTGCCTGTTTGGTAGTTACGATATCGAAAGTCATTACGACTCAGAAAGTGCTTGATCGAAAACTTGGATTCGCGCTGATGTGGATGGAGCTCTAAGGTGACCGCCGCATCTGCGCCTTTTCCAACGTCTCTAAGTACCGCAAAGTCCGCGAGTGCAGGGCGGTAATCGCTGCGGACTACCGTTTCTTCCGTACCACCGAGCCACGCATTGATTTCTTCGATGTTAGGGACGATAGCCGAAACGAAAACAACTTTTGGTGATCCGATTTCACGAACTCGCATTCGGGCAAGCAGTAGTTCCAAGCTTACACCTCGAGCCCCACCGTCAAGGAGATGTCCCTCATCACAGATGACCAGCGAAATGCGATCGAAAAAACCCTTTTCGGCGCTTAGTAAACCTGACAACGCTTCGGGAGTTGCGACAATTGCCCGTGTTTTGTCCAAGTCTCGAACCTCATCGCCCGTGGGTACCGTTCCTCCGTACACGCTACGTGCAGGTAGTCCCATACGACCTAGGCGTCTAACGATGGTACCTCTGAGTTCTGCCGCAAGCGATCGGTATGGAACAAGCAGTACGGCCGCATTCCGAGGGTGTTGTGTTAAATGATGAAAGAGGAGTATTTCCGAAAGTGCCGTTTTGCCAGAGCCGGTTGGCATCTGCACAGAAAAAGTTTTCTCTTCTTCAAGCAACCCACTCTCGATCGCGTTGATTTGAGAAGCGAAGAAGTCCCATACCGGTGGGGATCGATCGAGTAATGACTGAACAAGGGGGTTCCAATACTCCGACTCGCCGTCTGGAAGGACGGCACGGATGTTGGTCTCCGCGAACTTGGAGACTATCTGTCTGTAAAGGCGCCATCCTACCCATTCGTCGGGGCCAGACTCTAGCGCTAATTTCTCATGCCTCGCAGCATGCTCGACCTGTGCGCGAATTGAGGCTAAATCACCCTTTTGCACAGCACTAACGAGTTCGCTAACATATTCCGAACTTATCGTCGATGGTCGTGAAAGTAACTCGTAGCACGCGCGCTGAATACCATTGAAAGCGCTTGGGTCCGCCGCCTTGAGTGTGAGATACGCTGAGGCAGGGTAGCCTCCGAAGTAAAACGCTGCTGCTGCAAAAACAGCTGCTTCCGGTGCTAGGATGCCGTGATAAGATGGCGACTGATCATCACCGACACCACCGGCCTGAGTGATCGCGTTGCCCAAGCGCGACCAATCCGTAGAATCGCTGTACGGCTCATGGAGGCGGTCGAAGAGCTCACTAACTAGCGAGATGAAGTAGTCGTCACCGCGCGAACGAAGATGGCTTAATTCCGGCGGCTGCGAAAAGCCGAACCGCTCCACGTGATAGAGAGCATCTGCATCACTGACCCATTTGGCCAGAGTCTCTCTCATGTAGCACCTCCGGGTTCAGCAACGGTGGCATGAACAGCGTTATAGACATCCTCATAGCGCTGCTTCAACTGAGGAACGGAGATCACGACGACAGTGTAGTCGGTGGGCTCTTCCTCGGGCGCGTCCGCAAGCACGTCACCGACGAGACTGGCACATACAACCGCAACCGCTCGAAACTGCTTTTGGGCTTCGGGGTAGTCGGTGGCTTTGGTGAAGCGCTCAAGATGAGCAAGGGTCGTGGTGCCCAGGTCTTCGTAAAGCGCTCGCTCCTTGAGCCACACCAGCGTCTTTGCCAGTCGACTTGTTCGGTCCTTCTCGCAGTCAGCGATAGCTGAGTTAATCGGTGACGAATTGCCCGCAGTAGACTTGGTCTTCACTTCGGAGCATAGGATGCGGTCGTCGGTTGAGGGCTTGGGCCAGTGCGGTAGCACGAACTGAATAACATCGGAGTATGGCGCTGGCTTCGTCCGGTCCTGCTTTAACCTCCACTTCTTCGGCCCTATGAATTCTACTCCAGGCTCCCTTGCTGAGTGGTACAGGAAGACCAGGATCTCACCAAAATCACCCGCCATGGTTGAGCCGCGATCCGGCAGCTTGGCAGCGACGAGTTCAGATTTAGGGCAACCGGTTTCCGCGGCCCGCTTATCCAGCAGCGCATCATCGATGTAGCAGCGGCGAACTGGGGCACCAAGCACCTTCGCCCAAGCAGCAGCGTGCTCGTCTGAGACACAAACTAGAACATAGGACGACTGGCGACATTCAGAGAACCATGGTGCGATACTAGCAGGGTTTATACCTAAATCTCGCATCCGCTCCACTCCTCTGTTGTAAGAACTACATAGTAAACCATGTTGTCATTTGAGTATGTTTCCACTCATACTGATCTATGTTCGTGTTGCCTTTTCGTCCGGCTTCTACTGCATGCCCATCCAAACTCGCGTAAGTCGTTTCGCACCCGATACGACGGAATTCAGATTGGCTGCCGGGGTGCCTTGGTGCGGGAGCTCCAACTAGTGTTGCTGCACCTATGCCAAGAGGACTACGTACGCTGCACCAGACCCTGCGGCCAAGGCAGCAGCTGCAGACCGGGAAGGTGTTGGAGCCGCCGTCTTCTTGATTGCCCTCAAAGATCTCGTAGCCGCCGGGGTGAGGCAGGGCGAGTAGGGGAAGCAGCGCACCTTGTCGCGAAAGGTGGCGTATGCTTCGTCGCCTATATTTCCCGCAACCTTCTCGCGCTACCCTCCATCGGATAGCTGCCGATTTGCGGAGAATGCCCTTTGGTCAGGTGGGACGGTCGGCCCGCGGATGCGGCCAGTGATAGGCTAGAGTCGTTGAAACAGATTCCGTTTCTGCGTCTCCGCGCCGGGGTTTTGCTCCGTGCGGCGGGGCTGGCGTTGTGGCTGGGCGCGCTTACGGCCTGCGCCCAGGCCTCGCCGCCGGACGGGGGGACGGCGCCGCCGGAAACGGGGCTGCACACCTTCAGCCTGGATCACGACGGGCAGGCGCGGCGCTATGCGCTTTACGTGCCCGCGCAGGTGGGCGACGCAGCGCTGCCGCTGGTCTTCTCGCTCCACGGCGGCGGGGTCGCCCTGGAGGACCAGACGGGGCAGAGCGGCTTCAAGAGCCCCTTCAAGCTGTGGATGGACCTGGCCGAGCGCGAGGGGTTCTACGTGGTCTACCCCGAGGGGCTGCCGGGGGCCTACGGCAAGCCCACCTGGAACGACTGCCGGGCCGACAGCACGGTAAGCTCGAGCGCCGACGACGTGGGTTTTCTGCTGGCGGTGCTCGAGCGGGTGGCCGCGGCTCACCCGGTGGACCGGGGGCGGGTCTACGCCTCGGGGATGTCCAACGGCGGCTTCATGGCGCTGCGGCTGGCCGTCGAGGTCCCGGACCCCTTCGCCGCGGTCGCAGCCATCGGCGCCGCCATGCCGGCCGCCAGCAAGTGCCCGCTGGCGCGGCGGCCCGTCCCCGTGCTCTTCATGAACGGCACCGCCGACCCCAACCTGCCCTACGACGGCGGCGTGATCGGCAACCCGCCCGACCCCACGCACGGAACCGCGCTTTCCACCCCCGGCTCGGCCGCCTTCTGGAGCCAGCTCGCCGGCGCCGAGGCCGCCGAGACCCACACCTTCCCCGACCTGGACCCCGACGACGGCAGCACCGTTCGCTACCTCAGCTACCGGCGGGAGGGAGCTTTGTGGGTGCGGCTCTACACCGTCGAGGGCGGCGGCCACGCCGCCCCCAGCCTGCGCGAGCGCTACTCGGCGCTCTACGAACGCTACTTCGGCCGCCAGAACCACGACATCGAGGCGGTGGAGGAGGTGTGGCGCTTCTTCCGGGAGGCGGCCCCGGCTCAGGGACCCGCGGGCAGGTAGGCGACCGCGCGCGCCTGGCCGCCGGCGAGCCGGTTGTGCTCGCTCAGGTTGGGGTCCAGCAGGTCCAGCACCAGCAGCCGGCCCGGCCCGACGAGGTAGGCGTAGTCGTCGGGGGTAACGACCGCGTCGCGAAAGTCGCCGCTGCGCAGCAGGTCGTCCTTACCGCTGCGCCGCAGCGCGTAGCCCGAGTCGGCGGACACGATCCAGCCGTTAGGCATCGCCCGGATCCAGCGCAGGCCCGAAAGCGCAAGCGCCGGCCCGCGGTAGACCGGGGCGTCGCTGCTGCCGGCCTCCCAGGTGTAGAGCACGACGTCCGAAAGGCGGTCGACGGCGATGCCCAGGCGCTGCTGCCGGTCCCAGTCGGCCGCCAGCGCCTCGACGGTGACCAGGCCGCCGACCTCGTGCTCGATGGGGTCGCCCGGAGGGTTGGGGTAGACGAGGGTGAACTTCTGCAGCCCGGGGCGCAGCCGCACCACCCGGTCGTCTGGGCCCAGCAGGTAGCGGGTGCCCTCGGGGTCGCCGCTGCGGTCCACCGGCTCGAGCGCCGGGCTCGCCAGCTCCACCGTCCAGACGCCTGCGGCTCCGCAGTCGACGAGGAGCTGGTTTTCGCCCACCTGCAGCGTGCCCGCTCCGCAGACGGTCCCCAGCGGCAGCTCCACCGTCGGGGGGGCGGCCGGCGGGGCCTGGTCCACGTCCACCCCCGCGAGCGGGTAGGCCCGCAGCGCGTCGGGCGCCAGCACCCACAGCCGGGTCTCCCCCGCCGGCCGCGCCAGGTCCAGCACCGTCGCGCCCAGGTCCCACGACCCCATGGCCGCGGCGGGCTCGGTGCCCGCGGGGTAGAAGACGACCTGCTCCCCCTCGCCCACCGCGAGCAGCAGCTCGAGCGGGGGCTCCTGGGTGCCGGTGCAGGCGGCGATCAACAACACCAACGCGGCGAGTCCCCAAAGTCGCTTCACAATCCTCCCTCCCAAGGCATGCGGATGCCGCTTTCGTCGAAGAGGAAGCGCGCGCTCTGGTCGCCGTAGAGGAAGGCGATCCGCGCCGAGGGCGCCGCGGCGTCCAGGGTGAAGCGCAGCGCCCAGCAGCAGCGGTCGAGGGTGACGACGAAGCGGGGCTGGAGCGGCGGCCAGCCCTCCGAGGTGCGCACCTCCTGGGTCAGCAGCGCGCTCAGGTAGAGGCGGGTGTTCTCCTCGCCCTGCCAGCCCAGGGTAAAGCCGAAGTCCTTGAAGGAAAACTTGCGGTCGTCCGGGTCGTAACGGGTGTATTCGAAGCCGCCCTGCACGCTCAGCGCCGGCCAGGACTCGCCGCCGGACCAGACGTCGAACCCCCCCTTGATCGAGGCCTCGTTGAGGTAGACCTCCTCGTCGCCGGGTTCGGGCAGGTGCCAGGCGGCGCCCACGTTCCAGGTGCTCTTCAGGTCGGCGAAGCGCGAGCTGAAGCGCAGCGAGCCGGGGCCGAAGCGCCCCTGCGTCCCGTCCCAGCGCTCCAGCAGGGTAAGGCGGTGCTCCTTCCAGGCCGCGGTGAGGGTGAGCTGGTGGTCGCGGTAGTTGGGGTCGCCCGGGTCGTCGGTGAAGAACGAGGTGTGGTCGAGCCGCAACGAGAAAGGGCCCCAGCCGGCGCCGATCTGCCCCTTGAGGCGGCGGCCGTCGTGGTCGTAGGTCTCGCTGAGGCTGTAGCGCGCGCCGCCGGGGCGCAGCTCGAAGGCGGCGCGGGTCTCCCGCGGCCGCCCCTGGTTGAGGTCGCGCTTGTGCGTCAGGCTCAGGTTGCCGCCGGGGAGCGCGTAGCTCGCCCGCAGCAGCAGGTCGTCGTAGGCGGCGTCGGGGTAGCGGTAGCCGCTCTGGACGCTGGCCGCCAGGTCGCCCAGGCGCAGGCCGAGGCGGCCGGTGGTGGCCTGGTGCTGCCCCGCCTGCGGGTCGTAGAGGTGGTCGAGCTTCAGGGTCAGCGGCCCCGGCCGCGCCTCGAGCCCCGCCTTGAGCGGCGCGTAGACGGCCTGTTCGAGGTCGCGCCCCCCCGAGGCGGTGAGCACCAGCCCCGGCAGCACGCTCCAGCGTGAGCTGGCCTTGAAGTCGAGCTTGCGTTCGGGGCGGATGTAGTCGCGGGCGAAGAAGGCCTCGCCCTCGGCCACCCGCCGCTCGAGCCGCGCCTCCACCCGCAGCCCGCCCAGCGTCTGCGAGGCGCGAAGGGTGCTGCGCCAGTCGACCTGGCGCTCGCCGGTGTCGTAGTACCAGCCCTTGAAGCGGTTTTCCGCGATCAGGCTGAACCCCTTCCACGGCGGCCGGGGCCGGAAGGTGTCGAGGTGGTCCACGTAGATCCGCCCCGCGCTGGCCCAGACCCCCGCGGCCCGCGCCGAGCGGTTGAGCTCGTTGGTGCGATCGAAGTAGCCGCCGGCGTAGAGGCTGCCCTTGACGCTGAAGCCGCCGCCGCTCCAGCCCCGCGTCCAGCGCAGCACCATCTCGGGCACGACCCGCGCCGCCGGCGGCCCCGCCTCGCCCAGGTCGAGGTAGCTCTGCAGCCGGAACTCGGCGCGCGGCTCCTCCCGCCCCAAGGCGCGGCTGCTCAGCTTCAGGCGCACCCGCCCCGAGGTGGTGTTCTCGCGCCGTTCGAGGCTGAGCTCGTGCCGCCAGCCGTCCTCCTTGAGCCGGTACTCGGTCTTGAGGCTCCAACGCGGCGGGTCGGCGGCCTGAGCGGCGTTCTTCCACTTGAAGGTGGTGGTCTGGTAGTAGGGCAGGTCGCGCAGGTTCTTGTCGCCCGTGCGGTAGTCGAGCTGGGCCTCCAGGCTGCCGCGCTCGGCGCCCACCTCGGGCGGCAGGTAGAGGGTGCGGTAGTGCTCGTAGGCCGCGCCCACCCCCCAGTGGTCGAACCCCAGGCCCCAGCCGCGGTTTTGGAACCAGCGCAGCAGGGTAAAGCCGAGGCCGCCGCGCGTCACGTAGGGCAGGTCGGCGCTCACGAACCAGCCGTCGCTGGGGTCGGTGCCCACCTCCAGGCGCGGGCGGCGCTGGGAGAAGTGCAAAAGCAGCACCGGCCAGTAAAAGGTCACCTCGCCGCGGGTGTAAACGGTCACGTCGTAGGCCACCAGACGGTCACCGGGGTAGAGGATCACCTTGCGCGCCTTGAAGCTGTAGTCGTAGGGGTCCTGGCCGCAGCGCGCGCAGGGGGTGAACTCCCCCTGGGTCAGCAGGATCTGGCCCATCACCCGGGTCGCCTCGGGGCCCCACAGGTCGATGCCGCCGCTTTGGATGTGCACCTCCAGGGCGTCGAGGCTCTCGTCGTCGAGGTAGAGCTCCAGGTAGTCGGCCTCGGTGACCCGCCCCTGGGCGTCCTGGTAATAGACCTGGCCGATCAGGATCAGGCGGCGGGCGGCGCGGTCGTACTCCACCCGGTCGGCCCGCACCTCCTCGCCCTTTTCCAGCTTGAGGACGACCGGGGCACCCACCAGCACCACCAGCTCGCGGTCGCCCACCTTGCGCAGCTCGAGCCGGTCGGCCTGGGTCACCTCGATCCGCCCCGCCAGCGCCCACCCCGCCAGCAGCGCCAGCAGCACCCAGACGGCCGCTCTCACCGCTTGCCCCCAAGCAGCAGCAACCCCGCCACCCCCGCATACAGCAGGTCCGGCCCCCAGGCGGCGAACCAGGGGGCCAGCACCCCCTGCTCGCCCATGATGCGGAAGACGCTCCAGGTCGCGTAATAGAAGAAGGTCAGCGTCACCACGCCCACCATGCCCAGGCTGCGGCTGCCACCCAGCATCCAGAACGCCAGGGCCACCGCGAAGAGCGCGAAGGCCACGCTGGCCGCGGGCTCGGCCCACTTGCGCCAGTAGGCCGTGGCCTCGGCGTGGTAGGGCCGGCCGAACTTCTTGTACTCGACGATGCGGCGGCGCAGCTCGGCCAGCGGCAGGTCTGCCGGCTTGGTCGGCGGGCTCACGGCCAGGTCCTCGAGCGGCAGCAGCCCCCGTTCGAACTCGGTGATCGTGCGCGGCCGCGAGCCGTCGAAGGTCACGCGCATCCCCGCGTCGAGCACCAGCCGCCCCGGCTCGAAGCGGCCGCGCTTGGCCGTCAGCACCTCGCCCTCCGAGAGCACCCGCACGTCGCCGAACCCCTGCCCGTCCACCTGGCCCACGTAGATCGTGCGGCCGTAGGCGTCGCGGAAGAAGGTCCCCGGCTGCAAAAGCGCCCGCGGCTTGGCCAGGATCGCCTGGCGCAGCACCTGGTTGGCCCGCTGCAGCTCGCGCGGCACCCAGCTCTCGCCGGCCACGAAGCCCACGAGCGCCAGCAGCACCCCGAAGCCGACGAGCACCCCGAGCACCCGCTCCCGCGGGATCCCCGAGGCGAGCAGCACCTTGAGCTCCGAGTCCTCGGCCATGCGGCTGAGCGCCAGCAGCAACGCGAACAGGTAGGCGATGGGCAGCCCCCGCACCAGCGCCTCGGGTACCCGGTGAGCCAGGTACTGCCCGATCGAGAGCGGGTCGGCGCCGCGCGCCAAAAGCGGCGCCAGCACCTCGAAGAGCACCCCGCCGAGCAACAGCAGGACGACGACGGCCAGCCCCCCGAGCAGGTAGGCCCCCACCTCGCGCAGCAGGTAGCGGCTCAGGGTGTTCACAAAAGCCTCCGGGTGCCCGCGAGGGCCAGCGCGAAGTAGACCACGTCGGCCAGCCAGGCGCCGTAAGGCCCCACCACCGCGAACCGCGCCAGCTGCGCCGCCAGCGTCCAGAGTACGTAGTAGCCGAAGATCAGCAGCACCACGGCCACGAAGGCCCAGGCGGCCTCCCGCAGCGAGAGCCCCACCACCGCCGCCAGCCAGGCCAGCGCGATCACCCCCACGGCGTCGGCGTGCCGGCGCTGCAGCGGGAAGCGCGCTTGGGGGTCCACCTTGGCCAGCTCGCGCAGCTCGGCCATGGGCAGCGACTCGTAGGTGGTCTTTTTCTCCACGAAGCGCGAGGGGAACGGGAGCGGGATGGTGTCCCAGAACTCGGGGCGCGCCCCCGGAGACGTCTTCCAGGCGTTCTTGAGCACCCAGTTGGCGTCCTTCCAGACGCCCTCTTCGGCGCTCCAGACCGTGCCGTCGGGGGTGACCACCCGCACCCCCTGAAGGCGGCCGCCCCCGGCGTCGTCGGGGTAGACGCGGCGGGCGTAGTAGACCCCGAGCCCCGGGGGGGCGTAGGCTGCGTTGGTGAGCACGCCGCTGGGGGCGTGGCCGTAGTAGATCTCGTAGATCAGATCATCGTAGCGTGCCTGGGCCTCGGGCTTGACCCAGCCGGCGTTGACCCAGGCGATTCCCGCCACGAAGACGGCCAGACCCAGCACCGGCCAGAGCAGCCGCACCGGCGCGATGCCCGCAGCGTAGACGGCCTTGAGCTCGGAGTCGCGGATCCAGCGGGCCAGCGCCACCAGCACCGCGAAGACGAGGCCCAGCGGCAGCGCCACCCCCAGGGTGTAGGGCATGCGGTAGAGCACCAGCTCGCCGACCTGGGTCCAGGTGGTGCCGCGGCTGAGGAAGACCCCCGAGAGCGACGAGAGCAGGTCGGTGGTCACGAGCCCGATGAAGAGCAGGGTTCCCAGCAGGTAGGGCGTCAGGATCTCGCGCAGCAGGTAGCGCTGGAGCACGAAAAAATTATAGGCAGCCAGGGCATGAGAAAGCGCCGGAACCGGCTTGGAGAAAATAAAAACATAAGCGGGCCGCAGCCCGCTCGTTGGTGCGCCCGGCAGGAATCGAACCTGCGGCCTAGCGCTTAGGAGGCGCTTGCTCTATCCGACTGAGCTACGGGCGCCCGCGTGAAAATTGTAGCACGCATCAAAACATTGCTAAGGCACCGCACATGAACACGTATTTTAAACTTAAACTTGACAAGCATATTTTTTTTTTTTTTTTTGATATATTATTTCCAGTCCCGGCCGGGCTACAAAGCAGCAAGGAGGTATTTATGGGCAGGAACAACGCGCAGGTTCAAGGCAAAAGAGCTCAACGGCACCTAGAAGATCAGAAGGGGGAATACCGTGCCACCATCGTCCATACAGTAGGTTCCGCCATGCCCATTGTGCGTACTCCAATGGGCGATGAAAAACCACTCACGGCTGGTGACCCGCTGGCGCGTGGAGATCGAGTTGAGAGCAACGGTAGTTACGTTGAGCTGCGCGGGCCCGACGGCGAGATCTACCGGCTGGGGCCGAATTCGGAGTTCGAGTGGGTGCCAGTTCCCCAGGTAGGATTCGAGCCCCTATACTACGGAAGGGTCTTCATCGTAACCGCGAACGGCAAGTACCGCACAAGCTGCTACATCCGGAAAATTTCCTCGGCTTATATCGAGAACCTTAATGAGCGTGATGATGCTTTTTACGCTCTCTACGACGACATGCTGATCTTCGAGTACGACGAGGCCGGACAGTACTTCGATATCGTCACTGTACCCAGGGGGCATGTAGCTGTACTGCGCCACGATCCGCAGAAACCCATGCGTAGCCGCTATTCCGTAACGTCCTTGCAACCATTTTCGGACGAAGAACTAAACCGCATTCTCAATGAGTTTTCTAAACCCTCGATCTGGTACAATCTAAGCTAACTCGCTTCCCACTGGGAGCCCATGGGCTCCCAGTGGGTCAAAGGTTGGGTTCGTACTATGCGCGACTCCGTTTGCAAGGTCCTCTACGCCCTCAAACTCGTCTACCGGTCCGCCCCCGGGCTGGCCATGGCCTTGTTCGCCGTGGTGCTCGTTCAAGCCCTCGTGCCCGGACTCAGCGTCTGGGCCGTAAAGGGACTGGTGAACGCGGTCGTCGCTTCCAGCCCCGACAGCTGGATTTACTGGGGGGCGTTCTGGCTGCTGGTGCTGCTGATCGATCAGGTCATGGGTCCGGTTTCGGCCATGGTGCAGGGC
This sequence comes from Oceanithermus desulfurans, assembly GCF_014201675.1. NCBI lineage: Bacteria > Thermotogati > Deinococcota > Deinococci > Thermales > Thermaceae > Oceanithermus > Oceanithermus desulfurans. The sequence continues at coordinate 52,326 of NZ_JACHEZ010000009.1, forward strand.
AACCTGAACGAGCGCCTGACCGCCTCCCTGAACACGCGGTTGATGTCGAAGGTGAACCGCTTCGAGGACCTGCTCCCCTTCGAGGACGAAGCCTTCTACGACCGGCTCAACCTTTTGCGGGAACAAGCCTCCTACCAGCCCACCAACCTGATCATCTTCCTGACCGCGGCGCTGCGGGAAGGGCTCACCCTGATCCCGTTGCTGATCGTAACCGGGAGCCTTGCCTGGTGGTTGCCTTTGCTACTCCTCCTTGCGGTGACACCGCACGCCTGGGTCTCGTTCAAACTGCAACGCGCGGTATGGGAGACCTTGAGTGCCACCAACCCGGAAGCACGGCGCATGGACTACGCTTCGAACCTGCTGCTCGACCCCCAGTACGCAAAGGAGCACCGCCTCTTCAGGAGCGGCAACTTCTGGATCGAGTTCTACCTGGAACGGTTCAACCGGCTCCACTCGGCCATGCGGCGCCAGCGGAGCAAGCAGCTCGTGGGGAACATGGCCTTCGTCGCCGTGAGCCTGCTCGGGGTTGCGGTGGCGCTGTGGGGCCTCTTCCAGCGACGGCTAAGCGCCGGGGACATGGCGATGTTCCTGGCCACCCTCGGGTACATGCAGCAAAACCTTACCCTGCTGGTCTCCGATGCGAGCATGCTCTACGAGTCCTTGCTCTATTTCGATGAGGTGCGCGCCTTCCTCGAAGAAGCGCCGCGCACCGTAGCGGGGAAGGGCCGCGTCCTCAAGCTCGCGGGTCCGCCCGAGCTTTCCTTCGAGTCGGTGGGCTTTAGCTATCCGGACGGCCGGCGCGCTCTCGACGGCATCGACCTGCACATCCGGCCCGGCGAACTCGTTGGCCTGGTTGGCGAAAACGGAGCCGGCAAAACCACGTTGGTCAAGCTGCTTCTGCGCTTCTACGAACCTAGCGAGGGGCGCATAACCGTCAACGGTACCGACCTGAGCGAGATCGAGGTGGTGTCCTGGCGGCGTCACATCGCGGCGGTGTTTCAGGACTACGGAAAGTACGCGCTGGAGCTCGGGAAGAACGTGTCCATCGCCGACCACGAGCGGCTCGAGGACGAGCCGGGCATCCTTCAGGCGTTGCGGCAGGCGCAGGCCGAGGATCTGCTCGAAAAGCTCCCGCAGGGTCTGCGTACGCAGCTCACCAAGGAGTTTGGCGGCACGGAGCTTTCCGGGGGCGAGTGGCAGAAGGTGGCGCTCGCGCGCGGCTTTTTCCGGTTCGAAGCACCGCTGGTCGTGCTGGACGAGCCCACCGCCGCCCTGGACCCCCTGGCCGAAGTGCGGCTCTACGAACAGTTCGCGAAGATCGCCCAGGGGCGCACCGCGATCATGGTCAGCCACCGGTTGGCGTCGGTGCGGCACGCCGATCGGATCGTGGTCCTCGACCAGGGGCGCGTGGTGGAATCGGGGACCCATCAGGAGCTGCTGGAGCGAAGGGGTGTCTACGCCGAGATGTGGGAGGCGCAGAGCGCCTGGTACGGCTGATTGTCTGTCTGGCTAGGGGTTAGGCCCCTTCAGAAGCTGAGGATTTGGAAGCCCTCGTCCACCGCGCGCACCAGGTCGGCGCCGACGTAGGTCACCTCGAACCCCGGCAGCTCGAGCGGAGCGCCGCTGGTCTCCAGGATCCGCCGGCAGACGAGGGGAACGATCCCGCGCTCCGACAGTACGGTCAGGGCTTCGTCGAAATCAGGGTCCTGCGCGAGCGGGACCCGCACTCCGTCGGCAAGAAACACGACCCGCACCTCGGCCCCTTGGTCGTGGGCCACCCGGGCGAAGGTCAGGCCCGAACGCACCTTGAGCTTTTCCGTCGGTCCGCTGTTGACGAGCACCAGGATCTTGGCCATACCCGAATCGTACCCGATGGGTTACCTAACTTATTTTATGTAATAATTTCGGGTTGCTCGGCGCTGCGCTCACCGGGCAACTTCACCGTCCGTGGCAAGCCGCAAAGTCCGGGTCCACGATCTTGGCGGGGTCGGGCACGCCCCAGCCGGTCTCCTCGTTCCAGCCCTCGCCGGGGGCGGCGGGGTCGTAGTTCGACGACGCGGCCTTGAGGCAGTCGTAGACCATGGTGTAGAGGTCAGGGGTGCCCCACAGGCCGCGGTAGGGGTCGCCGTGCCAGACCTCGTTGGAGTAGAGGTAGAGCCCGATCAGGCCGGCGAGGCGGTGGCTGGCCTGCGAGGTCCAGGGGACCGGCTCGAAGCCGTAGAGGTCGGCGAGGAAGCCCGCGGGGACGTGGAACTGCCCGGGCACGACGAAGTCCTGGCGCTCGACCAGCCAGTCGGTGTTGGGGTTGTCGCCGTAGGCGGAGACCCAGGACCGCGCCCAGATGGGCCCGCTCCAGTCGGTCGAGCCGTCGTCGCCCTCCGCCGGGATCATCGAGAAGATCGCGGAGCCGGCGGAGATGGCGTCGGGGCAGGCGGCGGGGGCCCGAGGTAAGGGAGGTTGTTGCCACCCGCCAGTACGGCGACCTGGCCGCGGGCGCGGGCGTCGGCGAGGGCGTTGCAGTCTCCCAGGACGGGCGGCCCGCCACCCGCGGCCACGACGATGGGGGTGCGGCCGGGCCAGGTGAAGGTGTCGCTGCCCAAGCTGAGCGTTCCCGTGAGGGCGTAGTCCGTGGCCGTACTGTTCAGGAGCGCGCCGTAGAACGCGCTGTCCTCCGGCCCCGCCCGCATTGGAATCCACTTGACCGCGTTCTTGAAGAGGCCGGCGATGCCGTAGCCGTCGTTCCAGGTGCCCCCGGTGGCCATGGCCACGATGTTGCCGTGGCACTTGTCGCTGTAGGCGTCGATGGCGTCGCTACCCGAGGAGCAGATCGCCTGCCCCTGCTGCGAGACGTTCAGGAAGTTGGGCGGGTAGCCGGGCGCGGCCATGTTGTCGAGGTCGAGGCTGAAACCCAGGCTGAGCCACCAGTCCATGGGGGCGAAGGCGCCGGTGACGTCGGGGCGCAGGGCGTAGGGCATCGTCTCCACCTGGGGGTAGGGGGTGGTGACGTCGAAGTCACGGCTCCAGAAGATGCGGGCGTCGGGGCCGCCGGTGTCGGGGGCGACGACGTAGACGGGGTCGCAGCCGTCCGGAAGCCGCACCCAGGCCTCTTCGAGGCCCCAGGCCCAGACGAGCGGGCGGTCGGGGCCCACCGGGGGGAGCGTGCCCGACTTGATGAAGCCCCCCAGGTCGTACTGGAAGTAGGTGTCGGGCACCGGGGCGTAACGCCAGTACCCGGGGTCGTCGGGGAGGCCGGGGCCGGGTACGCCGCAGGTGGCGCCGCTCACGTCGACGACACGCAGGGTGACCTCGCCGGTCCTGGGGGTGGGGGCGTGCACGGTGAAGCGCAGCCGGTAGTCGCCGGCGGGCGCGTCCGGGGCCAGCTCGAGGCGGACGGCGTAGGTCCAGGCGTCGAGCCACATCGGCAGGCCGCTGTAGTCGGTGAGGTAGACGACGCCTTCAGCCGACCAGCCGGTGATCCAGGGCGGAGGGTCGTCGAGGGTTACGCGGACCCTTTGGTCATACACGGCCGAAAAGAAACCGCTCCAGTCGAGGTCCCCGGATACGTCCCGTCGCGGCTCGGGGACGATGGAGAGCCAGACCTCGGTCCAGCCGCCGGGGCGCACCGCAAAGGGGCGGTCGATCATGAAGAGGGGGTGGACCGAGAAGTTGACGTCGGGGACGGGGGCCCCACCGCCGCCGCCGGGCGGTTGGGGCCCGGGGCAGGCGGTGAGGAGGAGGGTGAAGGATAGTAAAAGGGTGGGTATAAGCCAACGCATCGTTAGGTAACAATCTAAAATGGAACGACCCTCGCTTCAAGAAAAAGCGAACAGGCCCTTGCAGGCCTGTTCGTACTGGTCGGGGCGAGAGGATTTGAACCTCCGACCACCTGAACCCCATTCAGGTGCGCTTCCTGGCTGCGCTACGCCCCGCAGCGTCCCTTAGTTTAGCCGGGGGCAAAACCCTTGTCAACGAAGCCCCCGCCGCGGTTCAGTTGAGCAGCCGCCCCTTGAGCGCCAGTTCGCGGGCGCGGTCGGCGTAGCCGCGCAGCGTCTCGCGCCACTCGTCGCTCGGGGGCAGGTAGGGCAGCAGCCGCTCGGCCAGCTCGGCCACCTCGGCGGGGTTGGGATAGCCCGACTGCGCCAGCACGTCCACGATCATCTCGGTGGCCGTCACCCAGTCGCGGTCGCCCTCGCGCGCCGCCGCCGCGGCGGCGCGGTAGTGCGCCAGCGCCTCGTCCCAGGCCCCCACGTCGTAGGCGCGGTTGCCCAGGATCAGGTGGGCCGCCGGCACCGTACCCAGCTCGAGCGCCCGGCGCGCCGCCTCGTCGGCGGCGGCGCCGTCGCCCAGCCGGTAGTAGGCCTCGGCCAGGTCGGCGAGGGCGTGCGCCCGATGGGGGTAGGCCTCGTCGCTCGCGACCTTGCGCAGCAAGGCCTCGGCGCGGATTAGGTCGCCGTGGTCGAGCTCGAACAGCCCCCACTCGTGCCAGACGAAGGGCAGGTCGCCGGCCGCGGCGCGCTTCTCGGCGTCCTGGTAGGCCGCGCGCGCGGCCTCGAGGCGGCCGCTCTGCTGGTGCACCTGGGCCCGCACCATCGCGGTGCCGTGCGATAGCCCGGCCCCCGCCGCCTCCAGCCCTTCGGCCTGCACGATCTCCTCGGCGGCGCGCTCGGGGTTCCCCAGCAGGAGCTCGACCCGCGCCCGCAGGTAGCGGTAGGTCGCGCGGTCGGAAAGCTCCCCCTCGCCGAGCAGGGGCTCCGCCTCGGCCAACAGCGCCTGCGCGCGCTCCGCAGCCTCGGTTTCCAGCCAAAGCGCCGCGGCGTCGAGCAGGCTCCATAGCCGCTCCTTGCCGTACGAACGCGCGGCCGCCCGCTCGTGGGCCCGGGCCGCGTCGTCGAGCCGCCCCAGCGACTCGTGGACCCGGCCGGAAAGCGCCCAGGCCCGCGCCTCCAAAAAGGGGGGCAGCGCCTCAGGATCGGGCAGGGCCGCCAGCGCCGCCTCCATGCGTCCCAGGTAGGCCAGGCCCTGGGCGACGTGGTAGGCCGCACGCGGTTGCTCCACCTCTGGCGGCTCCACCGCCTGGCCGGTCAGCGCCTCCAGCTCGAAGCGCAGCGCGGCGTAGCGCTCGTTGCGCGCGGCCGCGGACCAGCGCGCCTCCGCCTCGTCGAGGGCCGCCCGCCAGGCCTCGGCCTCGGCCTCGCCGTAGAGGCTGTAGAACTCGGCCAGGTCCACGAGGGCCTCGGCCGCGCGCGCCGCGGTGGTGAAACGGCGCTCGGCCGCCGCGACGAGGGCGTCGTAGGCGCGGTCGTACTCGCCCTGGTGTAACCATTCCTCGATACGGGGCGTCACGCCCAAAGCATAGCACGCCCGCCTCAAGACCCTCTCAGCCGCCGTTCGTATAAACTGTTAGGGCTCAGGGCGCGCGCCGCCCGGAAGCGGAGGTCGCTTTGCCAAACCGGATCAACCCCTGGACGATCGTCCTTTTCCTTATTTTTGGGCTCTGGCTCTACTCGCTGATGGGCAACGCCGGCGCCGCACCGCCCATCAGCTACGACACCTTCGTCCGCTTCGTCACCGAGAACAAGGTCCAGAAGGTGCTCATCGCCGAAGACCGCATCACCGGCGATTTCAAAAGCCCGGAGCGGGTGACCAGCAAGGACAAGGTCATCACCACCAAGCGTTTCGTCACCACGCCCCCGATCCCCCAGGTGCCCGACCTGGAGCTGCCGGCGCTGCTCAAGAAGCACGGCGTCGAGTTCAGCTTCAAGACCACCTCGCCCTGGCTGCTCATCCTCGCCAACTTCCTGCCGGTGCTGCTGCTCGTGGGGTTCTTCTGGTTCTTCTTCATGCGCGGACCCGCCGCAGGCGGCGGGGGCGGGGTCATGCAGTTCGGCCAGTCGCGGGCGCGCATGTACGGCAAGGAGCAGCAGGTCAGCACCACCTTCAAGGACGTGGCGGGCCACGAGGAGGCCAAGCGCGAGCTCGTGGAGGTGGTGGACTTCCTCAAACACCCGCAGAAGTACCTGGCCATCGGCGCCGAGATCCCCAAAGGGGTGCTGCTCGTGGGGCCGCCGGGCACCGGCAAGACGCTGCTCGCGCGCGCCGTCGCCGGCGAGGCGGGGGTGCCCTTCTTCTCGGTGAGCGCCAGCGAGTTCATGGAGATGTTCGTAGGTGTCGGCGCCAGCCGCGTGCGCACCCTTTTCGAGGAGGCCCGCAAGAACGCGCCGGCGATCATCTTCATCGACGAGATCGACTCGATCGGCCGCAAGCGCGGCGCCGGCATCGGCGGCGGGCACGACGAGCGCGAGCAGACGCTGAACCAGATCCTGGCCGAGATGGACGGCTTCGAGAAGGACACCTCGGTCATCGTCATGGCCGCGACCAACCGCCCCGACATCCTCGACCCGGCGCTGCTGCGTCCCGGTCGCTTCGACCGCAAGGTCATGGTCGGCCTGCCCAGCCTGGAAGAGCGCAAGGCGATCCTGCTCGTTCACATGCGCGGGAAACCCATCGCCGACGACGTGGACGTCGACGAGCTGGCGCAGATGACGCCGGGCTTCAGCGGCGCCGACCTGAAGAACCTGGTCAACGAAGCGGCGCTTCAGGCGGCGCGCGAGGACAGCCCGCGCATCCACAAGCAGCACTTCCTGACCGCGCTCGACAAGATCGTGCTGGGGCTCGAGCGCGGCTCACTCAAGCTCTCGGACAAGGAGAAACGCGCCATCGCCTACCACGAGGCCGGCCACGCGGTGGTCAGCGAGGTGCTGCCCAACGCCGACAAGACCCAGAAGGTCTCGATCGTGCCGCGCGGCATGGCGCTGGGCGTGACCTGGCACCAGCCGGAAGAGCGCGTCCTCGTCTCCTACGAACACCTGATGGACGAGCTCTCCGTCCTCATGGGCGGCCGCGCCGCCGAGGAGCTGTTCACCGGAACGATCACCACCGGGGCCGCCGACGACTTCAAGCGGGCCACCGAGACGGCCAAGCGGATGGTGCTCGAATGGGGGATGGGCGACCACTTCAAGCACATCGCCTGGGACGCGGGCATGGGCCCGGTCTTCCTGGGCGAGGAGATTGCCCGGCGCAAGGACTTCTCCGAGCGCACCGCCGAGCTGGTGGACGAGGACGTGCGCAAGATCCTCGACGGGGCCTACGCACGCACCCGCAAGATTCTGGAGGAGCACGACCAGGCGATGCACAAGATCGCCGAGGAACTGCTGGCCAAGGAGACGATCCCCGGGGACCGGGTCCGCGAAATCCTGCACAGCGAGCCGCCCACGGGCGGCGAGGCCGCCGAAGCCTGAACCCGGCACCGACCTCCGCGGCGGGGGGGGGCCGCGCTTGCGCTCCTTCCGCACTTGCGCAACTTCAGCGCCCGCCGAACCGCCGCAGCGCCCGCTCCGCCTCGCTCCCCTGCAGCGCAGCGTTGTTCGCCAGGAGGTAGTCGAGGGCGGTCATCCCCGCGGCGTCCCGGTGCCGTGGGTCGGCCCCCCTGCGCAGCATGGTGAGCACCACCTCGGGGTTGGGGTTCTTCCAGGCGGCGTAGATCAGCGGCGTCCTCCACAGGGGATCGGCCGCGTTGACGCGGGCCCCCGCGTCGATCAGCGCTTCGATCACCGCGGGCTCCTGGTTGTCGCGCGCGGCGATGAGCAGCGGCCGGTCGCCGGTGGCCGTCCGCCGGTTCACGTCCAGCCCCCAACGCACCAGCACCCGGATCACCTCGGGCTCGCGGGTGGCCTGGGCGGCCAGGTACAGCGCCGAGCGCTCCAACCGGTCACCCAGCATCGGGTCCGCGCCCAGCTTCAGGAGCACCTTGACCCCGGCGGCGTTGCCGGCGAGGATCGCGGTGGCCAGCGGCGGCAGGCCCGTAGCGTCGGGTTCCTCGATCCGCGCCCCCAGGCGCAGCAACCTCCGAAAGACGGCAACGTCGGCGTTGCTCGCCGCCGCCGCGTGCAACGGGGTCCATCCGTTTTGGTCGCGGGCGCCGACGTCGGCCCCGAAGTAGGCCAGCACCTGCAGCACGGCCGGCGTGTGCGAGAGCGCCGCAGCGTAGTGCAGCGCGGTGCGCCCGTGGTCGTCGGCGAGGCCCAGCCGGGCACCCGACTCGATCAGGGCCTGCACCACCGCCGGGGTAACGTTATGGGCCGCGGCCCACATCAGAGGGGTCTGGCCCGTAGCGTTGGCCCGGTTCGGATCGGCACCCCGCTGCACCAGGTAGCGGATCACCCGCGGGTCGCGAGAAAAGGCCGCGGCATAGTGAAGGACGGTGTTGCCGCCCGGAAAGCGCATCTGCACCTTGGCGGGGGTGTCGAAGTCGCGGGCGACGCGCGGGTAGTCCGCGCTTTGCCAGTAGGCTTGGTCGAAGCGCGCCCCCTGAGCGCCGCCGGGCTGCGCCCAGACCAGCGTCGCCAATGCGAACAGGCACGCCAGCCCTACCCCACGTGCGATCATCCCAACCTTGACCATACCGGCTTTATACCATGTCCGATCCGTTACGCACTGCACGGGGTAAACTGACGTGTGCGCGTCTTCCGCTGGCTGCTCGTCCTCGCCGCCCTGGGCCTCGCCGGCTGCGGCCGCGGGGCCCCATCCGGTACCGCGCACCCCTTTCCCCAGCACGTCACCTACCCGGGTCAGCAGACCCGCCCCAGCCGCTACACCCAAGAGGACCTGGACGCGCACGCGCGCGCCTACTACTCCGAGTGGAAGCGCCGCTACCTGAAAGCCGCCGGGCAGGACGCCGTCGGCCAGCCGCTCTACCGCATTATCCACTCGCTGAAAAAGCCGGACGAAACGGTTAGCGAGGGTATGGGCTACGGGATGATGATCGTCGCCTACCTGGCCGGTGCCGACCCCGAGGCTCGCGCGCTCTTCGACGGCCTCTTCCGTTACGTGCAGGCCCACCCCTCCGACGTCGACCCCCGTCTGATGGGCTGGATCCAGCCCCCCGACGGAAACGGCAACGACTCGGCCTTCGACGGCGACGCCGACATCGCCTACGCGCTGCTGCTGGCGGACCGCCAGTGGGGCTCGGGTGGCGCGATCGACTACGCCGCCGCCGCGCGTGAACGCATTCGCGCCCTCGCCGAAAGCGTCGTCGGGCCGGCCTCGCGGCTTCCCATGCTGGGCGACTGGGTGGACCCCGGGGGCCGCTTCGAAGAAGGCCTGAAGTACACCGAGTTCTCGCCCAGAATTTCCGACTTCATGCCCGCCCACTTCCGCTCCTTCCGCACCTCCACGGACGACCCCCTCTGGGACGAGGTGGAAGCGGCCGTCGAGCGCGCGGTGAGCGGCCTCGAGGAAGGCTACAGTCCCGGCACCGGGCTGATGCCCGACTTCGCCCGCCCCGTCCACGACATGGGCTTTCCGCTCAAGCCGGTGGAGCCCGGCTTCCTGGAGGGCCCCCACGACGGCGACTACGACTACAACGCCGGACGCTACCCCTGGCGGGCGAGCACCGCGGTGCTGCTCTACGACGACGCGTTCTGGCGCGAACGCATGGACAAGCTGAGCCACTGGGCCGAACGCGCCACCGGCGGCGACCCGTACCGGCTCAATGCCGGCTACCACCTCGACGGCACCCCGACGGAGGGCCAGGCCTACTTCACCGTCTTCTTCGCCGCTCCGCTGGCCGCCGCGGCCATGACCCAGCCCGACCAGCAGGCCTGGCTCGACGCGCTCTACGAGGCGGTCCACGACCGCCACGAGGACTACTACGAAGACTCGGTGACCCTGCTCAACCTGCTCCTTTTGAGCAACAACTACTGGGCGCCCTGAGCGGATGAGGCCGCACCGGCGTCTCCGGAACCGTAAAACTCAAAGATGCTCGCGAGGCAGGCGTTCGCGGGCTTTTTCAGAAGATCGAGCGGGGTAATCCCCTGGTTGTTCCTGACCTGGGGATTGGCCCCGGCGGCGAGTAGGGCAGCCGCTGAATCGTATTTCATGCGGCACGACCCGGGCATTTTCAGTAAGGCATGCAAGGGGGTGTCACCGATCCTATCACGAGCGTTGGGATCGGCCCAGTACGCCAGGTAGGTGCTCGCGTTCATGGGGTGCAGGTGCACGGGGGTACGGCCGTCAGCGTCTGCCGCATTGGCCTTCGCTCCCGCCCGCATGAGGAGGGCCGCCACCGCTTCGCGGTTCACGATATGCAGAGGCGTACGTCGCCGCTCGTCGCGGGCGTTCACGTCGGCCCCGGCCGCGAGCAGGAGCTTCGCGGTGGTTTCGTCCAGATCCGCCCGGTGCAGTGGTGTGCGTCCATCATTGGCACGCACGCTGGCGCTTGCCCCCATCTTCAGCAAAGCGGCGGCTGCCTGCCAGTTGGCCAGGAAGAGCGGGGTCAAGCCTTCGTTGTCGCGGGCGTTCGCGTTAGCGCCGTGAACGACCAGTAGGTTGACAAGGGGCGCATTTTTCGCGTAATGGAGCGGCACACGCCCCCAAACGTCGCGTGCGTTCACGTCGGCACCCCGTTCAATGAGCTGGTACGCGGCTGTGTAGCTGGATGGAACAAAGGAGTTTTGATAATGCAGCGGCGTGCGCCACAGATAGTCGCGGCCGTCCACGTCGAGACCCCGGCCCAGCAGGAAGTCAGCCACCTCGCTGGAAAGGGCGTGGTGCAGCAGACTGCGCCCCGAGCCGTCCCTGGCGCGAATGTCGGCTCCGTAGCTTTCGAGTAGCTCGATCAGCTGGATTTTTTGCTCCGGCCTGAGCCGGATGTCCATCGCGAGGTGTAGCGCGTCACGCCCGAATCCGTCCTTGATCCGGGGGTCCGCACCCAACCGCAAGAGTTCGGTGTACAACGCTTTCGTCCTTGAATAGAGAGCCAGATGCAGCGGTGTAAAGCCTTCCAGGTCGGTGGCGTTGATCAGGGACTTGTCGGAGGCCAGCACCGTTACCGCACGGGCAAAGTCGAAATCTTTGAGTGAATGCCTCGCTGCGATCGCCAGGTAGTGGATCGGCAACCGCCCGCGCTCGTCGCGCTGGGTCGGGTCGGCCCCGAGTTCGACCAGGCGCTCGAGAACCCCCGCCGAAATGTCGCTGCGCTCCGGAGCCCACCCGCACACCGGCAGCCAAGGCGCCGTGTCGTCATAGCTCATAGGAGCGTGGTTGGCCAACTCGGACGAAGACACGGACCGCAGGTAGTAGTGGAGTGCGTTGGCGCCGTAGCGGTCGGTGCGAACGGCCCGCACCCCCAATCCAGCCAGACGCTCCAGGACGTCCTCTCCGGAGTTGCCGGCCGCCCACATCAGGATCGCCCCGTAGCCGTCCTTGTCTACCACCTGCGGGTCGGGCCCGTAGGCCAGCAGCTCGTCGAGAAGAAGAGACGGCTGACCGTACCGCAGCATCAGGAGCAGCGGCGTATCGCCCCACGCGTCGGCGTGGTTGACGGCGGCCTTCACGTTCAAGCCGTAGGCCACCAACTTTTTCAGCGGTTGCGGGTTATTAAGTGCCCAGTAGTGCAAGGCGTTCCGGCCCAGCTCGTTGTAGAGGTTGGGGTCGGCCCCGTGTGCCAGCAGGACCCGGGTGGCGAACTCGGGCCAGTGGCGGTTGCACATGGCCAGCTGCAGGGGCGTATAACCGCGCCCTCCGCGTGCGTTCACGTCGGCGCCCAAACCCAGCACCTCAAGTAAAAGGAGCTTGGCGCTATCCAGGGTCGCGTCCGCGTGTCCCACACCCTGCTGGACGGCGCTCGCCAGCACGTGCAAGGCGGTGTAGCCGCCAGCATCGCGTTCGTCAATGTCCGCTCCGTACTCGACCAGCAACCACAGGATCGCGAGCCCGTCGTACGTATCGGGGGTGTAATTGAAATAATCCTCGGTAAAGGGCTGGAACAACTTAGGCAACCCTTTGGGGCGGGCGCCGTGCTGGAGCCCATCGAGCACCAGCGCGGGATCGAGCACCTTCACTCCGGTGGCTAGGTCGGCTTGGGGATGTTTGCTTTCATTACAACTTATTGGGTTTGTAATCAGGCGGTAAGCCGTGCGATCGAATCCGCCGACAATACGGTGGCTTATAGTTTGTATGGTTTGCGAAGGCGTAAGGCCGGATTTGTCCTTCGCCTGCAGGTTGACCCCATAGCGACAAAGCGTGCGCAGCAAACCGTCGAGTGGGGTTTGGTCTTCGTCTCGGAACAAAACAAAGGGGTCGCCGCCAACCTCCCGCATCAGACGGGGTCCGGGAAGCGAACCCAATGACCGGCGCAGCAGCAGGTCGAGCGTGAAGAGGTTGTTGGACATGGAAGCGATACGCAGGCACGCCTGACCCTCACAACCCACACGCCGAATCAACTCGGCTACGATCAAGGGGTTACTGGAGTTCCGGACGGCGCGTGACAGAACAGAGTACCCAAGATGGTCTTCGGCCCGTGGATCGGCCCCCAGTTCGAGCAACGCCATGGAAACCGGCGTGAAGGGGTTGTACGTTACGGCGCTGTGCAGAGGCGTTTCGCCATAGTTATCCCGCGCGTCGATCCGGGCCCCCAGGGCCACCAGCGTTCTGATGACTTCGGGGTTTTCGCTCCAGATGGCGGCGTAATGCAACGGCGTCAAGCCCTTCTTGTCCCTTGCGTTCACGTCGGCCCCCAAATCAACCAGGACACGGGCGACGTCGGGGTTGCGGTTGTACTTGGCAAACTCGTGCAGTACGGTAGCGCCTTCTTTTGTTCGAACCTGGAGGCTGTGGCCCTGCTGGACCAGCTCGCGAAAATGCTCTGCGGCTGCCGCGGGGTCACGCGCCAGTTCCAGGACCGGATCGAGGGATTGTTCCTCCCTGTATGCGGATCGCCTCTCGTAGGGATCCGTCAGGTCGTCGTACACCGTAAACGAACCCGCGTACCAACCCGACTCGAGCGGCTGCCAGGGTACGTATTCTTCCGCCAGAGCCATTACGCCCAGAAAACAAAGGAGGAATAAAATCCGTTTCATTGTGTATCATGTGTATTATACACAATATACTTATTTTACACAAACATACACGGATCCCATCCGGGAGCCGATTGTGGCATACCGCCTTCTGCGCGGTCGCTCCCCGGCGGTCTTTGTTGAGGATCCCGAAGCGCGAAGGCGGCCGGCTCGACCCAATTGGCACCTCGAGCGAGAAAACGTTTTTCCGACGGCACCAGGGGGCGGAGCTAGCCGACAGCCCGCAAGAGCCGCCCCTTCGCTACGTAGTAGGGCACCCAGGCGACACCGAAGTACTCGAGGGCGATGTCCTTCTTGTAGGGGGTAACGGGGATCCGCTCGACGTCCGCGGCCAGCTCCTCCCAGCGGTCCTCGATCGCGCCGACCTCGTTTTCCAGTTCGTCCAGGAGGTCCTGGATCTCCTTCTCCAGCGCGGCGATCTCGGCCTTCGACTCCTCCACGTCCTCCTTGGCCCGGGCCGTCATCCGCCGCTTGGAGAGCGCCCCGGTGAGCGCGCGCTTGCGGCCGCCGAAGAGGCCGATCACGGTGTCGAGGTAGCCGCCCATCTCCTCCATCTTGCGGCGCGAGAGCTCGGCCTCGTCCTCGGCCAGTTCGCGCAGCTCGCGCTCGAGCTTCTTCTTGAGGGTGGCGACCCGGCGTTCGTACTTACTGCGCTGCTTCTCCGCCTCCTCGCGCGCCTTCCACTCGGCCTCCTTACGGCAGCGGGCCAGGAACGCCTCCCGGCCCAGCTCAGGGCCGCCGTAGAGCTTGAGGTGAGGGTTGTGCCAAACCTCGACGCTCGCGGACTGGTAGATCCAGTCTTTGAAGTCTCGGGCGCGCTTGGCCAGCCCCCGGGCGGCGGCCAGCTCGGCGGGCAGCTCCTCCCAGCGGGCGTCCGGGGCGGGGCGGGTGTCGGGCACGCCCTCGTCGAAGGGCTCGCGGGCGTGGTCCTCCCAGCGCACCAGCCCCTCGAGCTCATCGGGCGGCACCAGCGCCGCGGTCTTTAGGACGGTGTTCAACCCGTACTTGCGGCGGGCGAAGCGCACCTCGGCCTGGGCCAGCAGCTCGGGCCGGTAGAGGATCCCGTCGGGATCGGTCGCCTGCACGCCGGCCCGGCGCGCCGCCTCGGCGAAGGCGAGGGCGGCCGGCAGCACGTACTCCTCCACCCCCGCGGGCACCGCCGGGCGGGTGGCGAACCCGGGCAGCTCGGCGGCCTCCGGATTGCGGGCGGCGGGGGCGGCCTCCTCACGCACGCCTCCCGGCGCAGGAGCGGTCGCCCCGGCCCCCGCCAGCGCGTTGAGCGCCGGGATCTGCTCGCGGGTCAGCGGCCCGGCCAGGTAGTTCATCACCCAGCGGGTGCCGAAGAGGACCGGTGCCTTCTCGTGGACGTTCTTGGCCAGGAAGACGCGCTTGCCCAGGCTGGAGATGAGGCGGTCGAACGCCTCGCGGTCGAGGCCGCCGGAAACGCCCTCGAGCCCGTCGAGGAGACGCTGTTTGTCGTACTGGGTCTGCAGGCGGCCGATGAACCAGGTGCCGGCGTTGGTGAGCGCCTTGTAGTCGACGTCCACCGGGTTCTGGGTGGCGAGCAGGAGCCCCACCCCGAAGGCGCGCGCCTGCTTGAGCAACCGCAGCAGCGGCCCCTTGCTGGGCGGGTTCGCCCCCGGCGGCAGGTAGCCGTAGATCTCGTCGAAGTAGAGCAGCGCCCTGAGCGCGGTGGTGCCCGACTGCTTGCGGGTCCAGCTCTCCAGCGCTGTGAGCAGCAGGGTGACGAAGAACATTCGTTCCTCGTCGGAAAGGTGGGCGATGTAAAAGACGCTGTGGCGCGGGGTGCCGTCTGCGGCGTAGAGGAGCGCCCCTACGTCGAGCGGCTGGCCCTCGGTCCAGACCTGGAAGGCGGGCGCGGCCAGGATGTTGTTGAGGCGCATGGCCAGCCCGAAGCGCTCACGCGGCGGGAAGAAGGTGTCGGTGTCGAAGACGCCCAGCTTCTCGAAGGGGGGGTTCTGAACCTGCATGATCAGCTCGCCCAGGTCGAGGTCGCGCCCCGCGCGCCAGGCCGCCTCGAGGATGCGCGCCACCAGGATGTGTTCGCGGCTGGTGACCGGGTCGAGGTCGGCGTAGCCGACCAGGCCCAGCAGGGCCGTGGCGGTGCTGGCCACCTGCTCGCGCAGCTCCTCGGCCTGGGTGCCCCAGTCGCCCGCCGGGGCGCGCAGCGAAGCCAGGATGGAGACGGGAAGGCCGGCCGTGGAGCCGGGGGTGTAGACGGCGTAGCCGACGCGGTCCAGCTCGCGGATCTGCTCGGGGCCCAGCCCCCAGCCGGCCAGGCCCTTCTGCCACAGCGCCGCCTTCTCAGCGGCCAGCTCGGCCGTCGTCTTGCCCGCACGCCGGGCCTCGTCGGGGTTGACCCAGGGTTCGAAGTCCTCCGGGGCCAGCCGCGGAAAGTGCAGCAGTTCGTTGGTCAGGTCGCCCTTGGGGTCGAGGATCAGCGCGGGAATCCGCTTCCTCGCCGCCTCCTCGAGCAGCCCGATGCCCAGACCCGTTTTGCCCGAACCCGTCATGCCCAGGATGACGCCGTGGGTCGTCAGGTCGTCGGGGTCGTAGGTGAACGGTGTCTCGCCGAGGTCGCCGGCCGCGTCGTCGTAGAGGCGGCCCAGGTAGAAATGTCGCTTCATTCCAGTGCCAATTCTACCAAGCGGGTAAGCAGCTCCGGGTAGGTGCGGCCCGAGGCCTGCCACAGCTTGGGGTACATGGAGAAGGGGGTGAACCCGGGGATGGTGTTGAGCTCGTTCAGGTAGACCTCGCCGGACGCGGCCAGGAAGAAGTCGACCCGCGCCATCCCCCGCACGCCCAGAACCCGGTAGGCACGCCGCGCCATCTCCTGCACCGTCTCCTGGGTGCCGGGGTCGAGGGCGGCGGGGATGTCCAGCTCGGCGGCCCCCGCGGTGTACTTGGTGGCGTAGTCGTAGAACTCCGCCTCGTAGCGCACCTCGCCCACCACGCTGGCCTCCGCCTCGACGTTGCCCAGCAGGGCCACCTCGAGCTCGCGCACCCCCGCCACCGCCTGCTCGATGACCACCTTGTCGTCGTGGCGGAAGGCCTCCTCCAGGGCCGGGCGCAGCTCGGCGTAGCGCCGCACCTTGGCGATTCCCACACTGGAGCCGGCGCGGGCGGGCTTGACGAAGAAGGGGGGCTCGAGCCCCACGAAGACGGGCTCGCCCATGCGCAGCACCTCCCAGGGCACCACCGGCAGGCCCGCTTGGGCGAGAATCCGCTTCGAGAGGTCCTTGTCCATGCAGACGGCGCTGGCGGTGACGTCGGCGCCCACGTAGGGCACCCCCAGCATCTCGAAGAACCCCTGGATCGTGCCGTCCTCACCCCAGCGACCGTGCAGCAGCGGGAAGACGACGTCGTAGTCGTACCAGGCGACGGGCGGCGGGAAGGGGTGGTCGCCCCTCGGAGCGTGGCCGACCTCGATCGCGTCGAGCGCCAGCCGCCCCAGCAGCCAGCGGCCGTCCTTGGCGATCACGGCGGGGTCGGCGTCGAAGGGCAGGGCCTCGAGCACCCCCTGGGCCGACTGCAGCGAGACCTCGTGCTCCCCCGAGCGCCCCCCGGCCACGAGCAGAATGCGTTTCGGCTTCACACCGTCAGAATACTCCGCACCGGAGGCGCACGGCGACGGGGCCGCCCAGCCGTGCGGTCAAATCGCGTCGTTCACGACACCGTCGCCGCGAGCCGTACCCCCGACGTTGCCCAAGCGAGGGCCGGTTCCAGGGCCGAGCCAAAAGCCGTGGAAAAGGCGCTATGGCGTCATCGTCGCGGCCTACGGCATCCACGCCGGGGAGGACGCCGGTCTGGATTCCAGAGCGTGAGAACCTCGCGGCGCGCCCCGCTGGAATGACCAAACCGGTCCGTGGCAGCCTTTTTCAAAAGAAGGAGACAAGGGAGATCCGTGGCCTGTGGCTTGTAGTTTGTGGTGCGTGTCGTCTTGTCGTAGGGACGGACCCGCGGGTCCGCCCTATAGGTTCATGGTGCGTGGTGATGGTGACGCGGTGGCCTTGGCTCGTATCGCGGCCGGAAGAAGCGCCAAGCCCAGCCTTCGGCAAACAGCGGCAGAGGGAGGGTTTCCCCCCCCCCCCCCCCCCGCGTTCCAGCGTCGGCACGTCGGCGGCGGCCGCACCCCGGCTTCTCTTCATGCATGGGCCCCGGATCTCGGCCGGGCCGGCCGGCCGCGTCTGGGGAATCGAGAAGCGCGGTAAGTGATGGGTGGCTTGTGGCTTGTAGGCTGTGGTTCGTAGCCGACAAAACGCCTGCGCCTTGCGGTTTGCAGCAAAGAAAACTGCCTCCCCCTTCGGGGAAGGCCGGGGTGGGGGTTTGGAAAGCGGCTTGTAGCCTGTCGTGGAAGGTTCGTAATGCACGCGCATGACGCACTTGGCTCCTTCCGCCCACCACGTACTACGCGGCACCCCCCCCACCCCGCTCCCCACCTCCCGTCCAACAACCCCCCTCCGGCCTGCGGCCACCTCCCCCGGCGGAGGAGGCCAAAGAGGCGTACGGCTTGTAACTCGTACCCCATGGTTAGCCTGTTGCGGGTAGACCCGCCGTAGACGTCGCCCGCTGCGCGGGCCCCGGGTCTCGGCCGGCATGGCCTCGCCCGGGGAATCGGGAAAGGCGGTGGGTGGCTTGTAGCCTGTGGCTTGCGGAAACACCATGACCTGCTTCAAGCCAACCGGGGTGGACCTGGATTTTCTTGAAGTCGAGCAAAAAGACACCGGCGGTCGGCCGCCGTCCCCTCAAGCGCCCTCCTCTTGGGGGAGGGCTGGGGAGGGGTTACGGACGCCGCATGAGCCGGAGGTCCGGCGTCGGTCCGCGGCGCACCGCCACCCACACCCCGCTTCCCACTTCCTACTTCCTAGAACCCATTCACCACCGATCACGTACTGCGCACTACGCCGCCCGTACCCCCCTCCGGCGGCTCTAGCGAACCACTTCTTGGGGCGTTACAGCTACCCCTCCCGCAGGTCCAGCCCGTTGAAGCGCTGCTGCGCGGCCTCCAGCCCCTCGTCGCGCCAAACCCGCACCGCCTCGGCGGCCGCGGCCACCACCCGGTCGGCGACGCGGCGCTCTTCGGGCGAAAACTTCGAAAGCACCCATCCCGCCGCGTCCCAGCCGGCCGGCGGCCGGCCGATGCCCAGGCGCAGGCGGTCGAAGCGGTCGGTGCCCAGCTGCTCGATGATCGAGCGCACCCCCTTCTGCCCCCCGGCGCTGCCGGCGCGGCGCAGCCGCATCCGACCCAGGGGCAGGTCCATGTCGTCGTGCACCACCAGCAGGCGCTCGGGGTCGATCTTGTAGTAGCGCACGAAGGGCGCGACCGCTTCGCCCGAGGCGTTCATGAAGGTGGTGGGCTTCATCAGCCAGCCGCTCCCCCAGCGGGTGGTGAAGGCCCGGCCCTGCTGCTTCCAGGCGAGGCGCTCCTCGCGGGCGAGGCGGTCGACCACCCAAAACCCCAGGTTGTGGCGGGTCTCGGCGTAGCGGGGTCCGGGGTTGCCCAGCCCCACCACCAGAAAGCGCGCGCTCACGTCAGGATCCCCCTCGTCCAGCTCCACGTCGGGCCGCATGGCGAACCCGGCCAGCCAGCGTTTCAGCTTCCCCCAGTCCACCCGCCCAGTCTACGAAAAGGGGAGGCCGCAGCCTCCCCGTCGTGGCCGGATTCGGGCTACTCGGCCTCTTCCTCTTCCGCCTTACCGCGCTTGATCAGCTCGGGCTCGGCCTCCATGCCCTCGGCTTCGGCGGCCTCGGCCTCGAGCTTCTCGACGTCTTCGGGCGGCACCACCGTGGCCACCACGGCCTCGGGGTCGGTGAGCAGCTCGACCCCCTCGGGCAGGGCCAGGTCCGAAGCGTGGAGCACGTCGCCGATCTCCAGCTCCGAGACGTCCACCTCAATACCCTGAGGGATGTTGCGCGGCAGCACCCGCACCTCCAGGTCGGTGAGCGGCGTCGAGAGCACGCCCCCCAGCTTGACGCCCTTGGCCTCGCCCACGAACTTGAGGTTGACGTACATGTCCAGGGTCTGGCCCTTGGTGAGCACGTAAAAGTCCACGTGCTCGGGACGGCGGCGGCGCTTGTCGAGCTGGACCTGACGGACCACGGTGTCGACGGTCTCGCCGTCGGGAAGCTCGAGCGTGATCACGTGGTGCACGCCGGCGTTACGGAACACCTTGTCGAACTCGCCCAGCTGGACGTAGAGCTTCTTGTTGACGTTCTTGTTGTACATGATGCCGGGCAGCTTGCCTTCACGCCGCAGCACCTTGGGTTTTTCCGACTCGCGGTAATAGGCTTTGAGCTTATACTCCATGCTTCCTCCTAGGCCGCGTGCGCGGCGGGGGCACACGGCGCCGGCACTCCGGCACGCAAACCCGATTGTACGCGGACGGTGGGCCCGGGGTCAAGCAAACCCGGCCCCGGGCCCGTGGTCTCTGTGCCCTATGGAAAGCCACAGGCCACCCATCACGAGCTGCAGATTATATCAGCGCCGAGACCGACTGGTGCGTGTGCACCGCGCGAATCGCCTGCGCCAGTAGCGGCGCGGTCGAGAGGATCTCGTACCCCTCGCCGGCGTCGAGCGCGATGGTGTCGGTGAAGACGACCCGTTCGATGCCCATGTGCGAGAGGTTGCTGCGCGCCGGGCCCACGAGCACCGCGTGGGTGGCCATCACCACCGCCTCGGGCCGGGCCCCCGCAGCCACCAGCGCGTCCACCCCGCGGCGGATCGTGCCTCCGGTGGAGACGATGTCGTCGATGATGAGGGGCCTGAGCCCCGCCACGTCGCCGATCACGTAGGTGACCTCGGTCTCGGTGGGGCCGGTGCGGCGCTTGGCCAGCATGGCCATGGGCAGGCCCAGCAGGTTGGAAAGCCGCCGCGCCTCCTCGGCGCGGCCGGCGTCGGGGCTGACGACGACCGCCCCGTCGGCCAGCCCCTCACGCTCGATGTACTCGGCGAAGAGGCGCACCGAGCGCAGGTGGTCGACCGGGATGTTGAAGAAGCCCTGGATCTGGGGAGCGTGCAGATCGATGGCGATCACCCGGTGGTACCCCGCCCGCTCGATCAGGTCAGCCACCAGCTTGGCGCTGATGGGCTCGCGCCCGATGCTCTGCTTGTCCTGGCGCGCGTAGCCGAAGTAGGGCACCACGGCGTTGATGCGGCCGGCGCTCGAGCGCCGGAGCGCGTCGGCGTAGAGCAAGAGCTCCATCAGGTTCTCGTTGACCGGCGGCGCGGTGGGCTGGACCACGTAGACGTCGTTGCCGCGCACGCTCTCCCCCAGCTGCAGCCGCACCTCGCCGTCGGGGAAGCGCTGCACCAGCGACTCCCCCAGCGGCAACCCCAGATAACCGGCGATCTTCTCGGCCAGCGTCCGGTTGGCGTTCCCCGAAAACAGCTTCATAGCCCCACCCCTCGCTCCTCAATCTACCCGGTCGAGGTGGGCTAGGGTGTCCTCGACGAGCGCGGCCAGCTTCTGCGAGACCTCCACCAGGAAGGCCTCGAACGCCCCCGGCGCGGCGGTGTCGGCGGCGTCGGTGACGGCCCGCACCAGCGCCATCGGCACCCCCAGCCGGCGCGCCGCCCACAGCGCCGCCGCCCCTTCCATCTCCACCGCGTCGGCGCCAAAGGTGGCGCGGATCCAGCGGGCGGTCCCGGGGTCGGCCACGAACTTGTCGCCGCTGGCGACCCGGCCGCGCACGTGGTGGTAGCCCAGCCGCCGGGCGCTTTCGTGCAGCGCGTCCGTTAGCGCGGGGTCGGCGGGGATGAAGCGCTCGCCGCTGTCGAGCTCGCCCGGCTCGCGACCCAGCGGGGTGAGGTCCATGTCCCACTGCACCGCGTCGTCGGCGATGAGGACGTCGCCGGTGGAAAGCTCGGGGTTCAGCGAGCCCGCCACCCCCAGCCAGACGGCGCGGGACGGGGCGTAGCGGGCCGCCGCCCAGCCCACCACCGCGCCCGCGGCCGCCTTGCCGATGCCGCTTTCCAAAAGCCGCACCTGGTGGCCGCCCAGCTCGCCGGCGAACGCCGGCCAGGGCGCCTCGAGCTTCTCGGGGCGTTGCATGCGCGCGAGCACCGCCTCGGCTTCTTCGCCTTCGGCGGCCAGGAGCAGAATGGGCCCTTCCACGTCAGCGCCCCTCGATCAGGACCGTTTCCTGGACGTGAAGGCCCTTCTCCAGCACGTGCCGCGACCAGAACTTGGCCTCCTCCAGGTCATGATCGCGGTAGTTGCCGCACTCGAGCGGGTTGGCCGCGGGCACCGGCCCCTCGTGGGCGACGATGTCGGCCAGCGCCCCCGCAAAAGCTTCCATCACCGCTTCGGGCTTTGGCTCGCCGATGATCACCGCGTAGAACCCGGTGCGGCAGCCCATCGGGCTCACGTCCACGATGCCCTCCAGGTGGTCGCGCATCTTCATGGCGAGCAGGTGCTCGAAGGTGTGCATCGCCCCGGTGCCGATCACCTCACGGTTGGGCTGGCCCACCCGCAGGTCCCACTTGCTGATCACCTCCCCGCCGGGAGTGTGCTTACGGTCGGCCAGGCGCACGTACGGCGCCCGCACTTTGGTGTGATCCAGATCGAACGAGGCAACCTTGGCCATGGGTCCATTGTAGTGCGGCGGTGAACCATCGCGGCGCCGTAAGCCGGCTACACTGAACCCATGGCAAATTCGGCGGGCCGTGCGCTCGGCCGGGCCAACAGGCTCCGGCAGATCGTGGAGCTGCTGCAGCTACGCCCCCAACGGGTCGGCGAGCTGGCGCAAAGGCTGGGTTGTTCCGTGCGCACCTTGCAGCGTGACCTCCGGCTACTCGAAGAGAGCGGCGAGGGGGTTCGGAGGGTCAGGCGCGGCATCTACGCCATCGACCCCAAACCCCGCCCCCTCAACCCCGTGGAAGCGCTGGCGGTACATGCCGCTACCCGCCTCCTCTATCATCAAACGCCGGCCCCCCACCGGCACTACATTCATGCTCTGGACAAGCTCGCCGCCATGCTTCCGGAACCCGCCCGCAGCCTCGCGATCGAAAGCATCCGTCCTCTGCGCAAGACCGGCGACGATCGCACGCTCGAGCTCATTGCCCGCGCCTGGTTCGAGCAGCGCTACATCGCTTTCGAATACCGCGCAGCCCACGGCAGCGGCCGATACCGCCCCAAAGAAGTGGCCGTATTCTTCGTCGAGGTCAACCGGAACAACCTCTCGCTCTACGCCATCGGTTACGAGCGAAGCTACCACAAAGCCGTGCGCACCTGGAAGCTTGCGCGCATGCGCAACGTCCACCTGCTCGCCGACGGCTACGAAATCCCTCACGATTTCTCGCCCAACGCCTACCTGCAAAGCGCCTGGGGTCTGATGGGGAGGCGCGAGCGAAGCGCCCTCGTCAAGCTCCGCTTCACGCCCGAGGCCGCTCCGCGGGTTCTCGAAGATGACATCGTGGGCCTGGAAATCATCGAACAGCCGGCCGACGGTTCCGTCGTGGCCAGGGTGGAGGTGGGTGTGGACGACCAGGGCTTCCCCATCGAGATCTTTCCCTGGATCCAAAGCTGGGGACCGCGGGTCGAGGTACTGGAACCCAAGCCGTTGCGCGAGCGCTGGCTTTCCGAGATCCGAGAAATGCACCGTCGCTTCGCGACACCACTTGACGCATCGGGAGGGTAGAAACACCGCATGGACCACGACTATCGCATCTTCTGGGCCAAAAGCGGGGACGCTAAACACCCCGAAGGGCATCCTTTGATGGCTCATATGCTCGATACGGCCATGGTGGCCCGGGCGCTGCTCCTGCGCGAACCCGCGAGTACCCGCCGGCACTACGCCGGCGATTTTGGCCTCGACGAGGATCGCGCCCTGCGGCTGGCCGCCTTCTTTGCAGCCCTGCACGACCTGGGCAAGGCCACGGCCATCTTCCAGGTTCAGTGGCCCGACGGGGCCGCACGCTTACGCGAACAGGGGCTCGACTGGATGGACCGGTGGCTGCCCCGCAGGGGCGACAAGGCCTGGGCCGCGCACGGCGTGCTGACCGAGGTGCTCGCCCCACCGCTTCTGGTAGGGCTTGGGGTGCCGGACGAGGCGGCATCGCAGGTCGCCGTTGCGCTTGGGGCGCATCATGGCTTTGTCTCCAGCCCCAGAGAGGTGGACCACGCCCGCGACGCACTCGACCTGGAGAACGAAGTTTGGCAGCGCCTGCGCGAGGAGCTCGTCGGCACCTTGT
This sequence comes from Oceanithermus desulfurans, assembly GCF_014201675.1. NCBI lineage: Bacteria > Thermotogati > Deinococcota > Deinococci > Thermales > Thermaceae > Oceanithermus > Oceanithermus desulfurans. The sequence continues at coordinate 75,453 of NZ_JACHEZ010000009.1, forward strand.
GGCGAACGTTGGGCGCGGAGCCGCCGACGGTGCACGTGCTCTCGCCGCAGGCGACCCTGCGCGTCATGGCGCTCGCCAGCTTCGCCGACTGGGTGGCCTCCAGCCCCGAACACTTCCCCTACGGGCGCGACCTGAGCGACCTCAGCAACTACCTTGGCCTGGCCTGCAAACTGGCGAACCAAGCCCTCGACCGCATCGGCTGGCTACCCCGTACCGCCCTTGCCACCAAAGACGTCTCTTTCGAAGAGGTTTTCCCGGATTTCCGCGCGAACCCTCTGCAACAGCAGGTCGTCACGGCGCTGGACCGGGCTCGGGGCCCAGCCCTGATCGTTATCGAAGCCCCTATGGGCGGCGGAAAAACCGAAGCCGCCCTCTACGCCCATACCGTGCTGCAAGCCCGCAACGGCCACCGCGGCCTGTACGTAGCCATGCCCACCACCGCCACCGGGAACGCGATGTTTCAGCGCGTCAAGAATGCGCTGCTCGACAAGTTTGGCGATCGCCCGCACGACCTCCAGCTCGTTCACGGCGCCAGCCTTCTGAACGCCGACTATCTGAGCCTCAAGAACGTGGGGGAGCCCGGCGATGACGGGGCGGTGCATGCCGCCGCCTGGTTCTCGGCCAAGAAACGAGCCCTGCTCAGCGAATACGGCGTGGGCACCGTGGACCAGGCGCTGCTGGGTGTGCTGCGGGTCAAGCACCATTTCGTCCGCCTCTGGGGTTTGGGCAACCGCACCGTCGTGCTCGACGAGGTGCACGCCTACGACGCCTACACTTCCCGCCTCATCGCCGGTCTCGTTCGCTGGCTGTGGGAACTGGGCTCTTCCGTAATCATCATGAGTGCCACGCTCACGCGCCACCAGCGCGCGCAGCTTGCGGCCGCCTGCGATGCAGGCCTTCCTGAATCGGAAGCCGCATATCCGCGCGTCACCGTCTACTCGCAAAACGGGCTTGAATCTCTGGGTTTCTCCTGGGACGAACGGAAGACCGTGGGGCTTGAAGCTGCCCCGACCGAGATTGGGGCGCTATCGCGGGCAGCCGCGGAATCGGTTCGCTCCGGCGGTGTGGCTGCGCTCATCGTCAACACCGTGGACCGGGCCCAGCAAGCCTACCTTGCGTTGGGCCCCGGCGAACCGATCGCGAACGAGGGGCGGCCCGTGGGCAAGCGAATCGGCGACCTCGAGGTCTATCTCTTCCACGCGCGCTACCCTTCGATCGAACGCAGCCTGCGCGAGAAAACGGTACTCGGCGTTGCTGGCAAGGGCGGGCGCCGCCCAAGGAAAGCCCTTGTTATCGCGACCCAGGTGATCGAGCAAAGCCTCGACCTCGACTTTGACGTCGCCTTCTCCGATCTCGCCCCACTCGACCTGCTGCTCCAGCGGGCCGGTCGCCTGCACCGCCATCCCGACCGCACGCGACCCCCGCAGCACGTCCTCCCCGTACTCCACGTGGCCGGACTGGGGGAGGCACCCCCAGCGCCCTTGCCCAAAGGCTGGGGACGCCCGTACATGGCCTACCCGCTCCTCTCCGCATGGCTGCTCCTGCACGCCCGCGACCGGCTGACCCTGCCCGACGACATCGAACCTCTGGTCGAGGCGGCCTACGACGCCCGTACCCTGGACCGCTTCCCCGAGGGTCTGCGCAACGTCGCGGCGAAGGCCCTGGCCGCCCTGAAAGAACAAACCGCCAGAGACGGCGCCGTGGCCCACAAAGCCGTGCTCGATCCACCCGCGCGGCTTCTGGAAAAGCAGCTCGCCAGCCTGCACAGCAACCTCGGCCTGGACGACGACGAAGAGTCCGATCTACCGCAGGTCGCCTTGACCCGCCTGGGCGAGCCTTCGATCACGGTGGTACCCGCGTACCGCATGGGCAACGAGCTCTTCCTCGACCAGGAGCGGGTCATACCGCTACGCACCAAAGGAAGGCTCACCAAAGAAGAGGTGCTCGAGGTGGCGGCGCGCTCCGTCCGTATAAGCAGGCGAGGCGTATACCACGTGCTCGTCAAGTCGCCCCCGCCCGCGGCCTGGAGGACGAGCAGCATCCTGCGGAGCTGGCGCGTCTTGGAGCTGGGCGGGAACGGAGCCGCGCGCTTTGGAAAAACCGTGGTACGCCTCGACCCCGAGCTTGGCTTGCAATACACGACAGTAGATGACGCAAAGGAGGGATAGGGTGATGCCAGCATGAAGGCTTTTAACCTGATCGAAGAGCCCTGGATACCGGTTCGCAGCGGAACTACGGTGCGCGAGGTGGGGCTTCGCGAAGCGCTCCTCGAAGCGCACCGCCTTGAGCGCATCGAAGCGGCTTCGCCGCTGGTCGAGGTCGCGCTTACCCGGCTGCTGCTCGCCGTGCTCCACCGGGCGTACCAGGGGCCGCAGTCTGCCCGGGAGCAGGCTCAGATCTTAGCAAAAGGCCGGTTCGACGCCGGTGTCGTTACCGCCTACCTCGACCGCTGGCGCGACCGCTTCTGGCTCTTCCACCACACCGCGCCCTTCTGGCAGGTGCCGGATCTACCGGGGGACGATCCGCTTCCATGGACCAAGCTGCGCCCAGAGTTTGCCGCCGGGAACAACCCCACGCTGTTCGACCATACCTACGACGACACGCCTCCCCACGCATCCTTCGCCGAAGCAGCCCGATCGCTTGTGGCACACCAGACCTTCACACCCGGCGGTCTCATCCGCCGCTACGGCGTTCAGTCGGGGGTGGGGGCGCCGCTCGCCGTGAGCGCCGCTTTCTTCGCGATTGGGGCCAACCTGTTCCACACCCTGACCCAAGCGCTGGTCCCCTACGACGAGAGCGACGACCGCCCTATCTGGGAAACGGACCCTGTCGTTCTGAGCGAGCTGGAAGGCGACGAGAACAAACAACCCCGCAAGAAGGTGCCTTTGTTCGGACGCACGCGCGCCTACACCTGGCCCTCGCGCGGCGTTCGCTTGCTGAATGAGGGCAGCGGCGTGCGCTACATGGCCTACGGCCCCGGGGTGCACCCGCTGACCGATCGCTTTTACCAGGACCCCATGGTCGCCTACGCAAAACAGGCTAAAACCGGGAACCTCGTCCCCATTCGCTTGCGAGCCGACAAAGCCTTCTGGAGGGATTTCTCGGCGCTGTTCCCCGAAGAAGACGCGGGGCTCAGCCCCCAGACCCTCGAGAGCGCCCGCCAACTGCAGCAGCAAACCGGAACGAGGCGCGTGCTTCGGATTGAGGTTGCAGGACAGGTTACCGATCAGGCCAAGGTGATGGAGATCCGTCGCGAAATCTACCCGCTGCCCACTCACACCAAAGAACACGCTCTGCGCATCTTCGTCCCCCGGGCAACCCAGCTTGCCGACGCAAGAGCTACGTGCTTGAGAAGCGGGGGGTGGCAGCTTGCGAGGCTGCTGCTTTCGCTCTCCCGCGATCCCGACAAACAAGAGGTGCGAGCCCTGCTCGACAGCTTCCCCTTGCTGCCCTATTACTGGAACCAGCTGGGCAACGCCTTCAGCACTTTTCTGGAAAAGCTGGACGAGAACCCCGACGAAGCGTGGGGCGCTTGGGAAGCGCGGGTGCGAGAGATATCCGAAGTAGCGTGGACGGTGACCATAAACACCGTGGGCACCGAAGCAAGGCAGCTCAAGGCCGTGCAGGAGGCCGAAAAGACATGGCGAACCTGCCTGGCAAAGGAGGCGAGACGTGAAAGAAAGGGTTGAAGGCTTCGTAAACCGCTTGATACAGCTTGCCGTGCGCGAGGATCGCGCCGCCCTGTCCGCTTTGCGGCGCAGCTTGGCGTTTGCACCGGGTACGTACCCGCCCAGCTTTCCCTACGTCGAACCTTGGACGGCGGGTCTGAAGGACCCTGCGCGCCGGGCCTTCTATCTGGGCGCAGGACTTTTCGCGCACAACCGCAAGCATGGCGAGGGCCACACCCTCGCCAAGGCGCTGGCCCGCGCTAAGAAAGCGCGCGACTCCGAAAGCATCGAGAAGCGCTTTCTGGCTTTGCTCGATGCCGAAGAGGACGAGCTGGGCTACAAGCTGCGCCAGATCGTCTTCCTGCTAGGCGAACAACCGCTCGATTGGGCGCAACTCATCTTCGACGTAGCGCACTGGAACAGCGACACCCGCTGGGTGCAGGTGAAGTGGGCAAAGGAGTTTTACGGCGTAGGCGAAGAGACCGAGAAGGAGGAACAAGCATGAAAGTAGTGGAAGTGCACGTCTTACAGAACGTGGCCCCGGCCAACCTCAACCGCGACGACACGGGCAGCCCCAAGAGCGCGATGTTTGGCGGCTTCCGCAGGGCCAGGGTGAGCAGCCAGTCGCAAAAGCGCGCCGTGCGCGAGGCGTTCCCGGGGCATCTCCCTGTGGACAATTTAGCGGTGCGGACCAAGAAGCTGTTGAGCAAGCTCGTAGAAAAACTTGCGGCGCACGGCAAGGCCGAAGAAGACGCCAAGGTTGCGGCTAAGGCAGTTCTCGAGGGCGTGGGGCTGGGCATCAAGAACGACAGCACGGAGTACTTGCTGTTCATCGGTAACGAAGAGGTCGATCGTATCGCTGACCTTATTCTCGAATATTGGGACGAGCTGCAAGAATTGGGCCGACAAAGCTCCAGCGAGGAGGGCAAGGCCAAGAAAAAGGCCGCCAAAGCCAAAGTGCCCGATGCCCTCAAGAAGGCGCTTGAGTCCGTATTCGATGGCGGACGGGCCATCGACCTTGCGCTTTTCGGGCGCATGCTGGCCGATCGCCCGGAGTGGAATGTCGACGCCGCGGCTCAAGTGGCCCACGCCATAAGCACCCACAAGGTCGACCGCGAGTTCGACTTCTACACCGCGGTGGACGACCTGAGCCCCAAAGACGAAACCGGTGCGGGCATGATGGGTGACGTCGAGTTCTACTCGGCCACCCTTTACCGCTACGCCAACGTCAACCTGGAAAAGCTGGCCGAGAACCTTCAGGGCGACCGGGAGCTGGTGCTGCGGGGCCTACGGGCTTTCTTGCAATCCTTCGTCGACACCCTGCCCTCGGGCAAGCAGAACACCTTCGCTGCGCATAACCCCCCCGACTTCGTCGTCGTAACCGTACGCGAGGGGGGCCCGCGCAACCTCGCCAACGCCTTCGCCAAACCCGTGTGGCGGGGGCGCGAAGGGCTGGTCGCGTCTTCTGTGGCGGCCCTCGACGAATACATGGGGAAGATCAACCGCGCATACGGTGGAACCAAGTCTTCCGCGCACTTCCTCAACCTCTCCACGGCCAAGCCGAGCCGCGCCGGCAGGGAGCACCCCAGCCTGACCGATCTGCTGGACGCCGTCATGAAGGACGTGGAGGAGCTGGTGGAGGTAACGTAATGGCCACGCTCCTGCTCAAGCTGGTGGGCCCCATCCAGTCTTGGGGCTCCCGCAGCCGCTTCGACCACCGCGACACCGAGCGCGAACCCACCAAGTCGGGGGTGCTCGGGCTGGTGGCCGCGGCCCTGGGGCGCGACCGCTCGGAGCCCGTGGACGACTTGGCGCAGCTAAGGTTGGGCGTCCGGGTCGACCGCGAAGGAACCCCCGCCACCGACTACCAGACCGCTCAAAACGTCATCAAAGCGAGCGTTACCCGCGAGCAGTGGCGGCGTGCACGTGAAAAAAGGAAAACCACGGGCACCCAGGACACCGTCGTGAGCCGCAGGCACTACCTGGCCGATGCCGCGTTCCTGGTAGGGCTGGAAGGGGACGCCGGGTTGCTAGAAAAGGTGGAGCTGGCCCTGCACAACCCCCGCTGGACCCTCTTCCTGGGTCGCAAAGGCTACCTTCCGGGCGAACCCGTCTACTTCCCCGAAGGGGGGGTGGCCAAAGACGGTTTGGAAACGGCCCTGGCTTATGGCCCGTTGCTGATCGATCCGAGCGAACAGGGGACCCACGTGCGTTACGCCATCGAGCTTGATCCCGGGTGTCGCGCCAGCCTTCCCTGGCAGGTGCGCGAGTTGTGGGATCAACCCCTGGCGCCGTTCGCCGAACGGAGGTTCGGCGCCCGCCTCGTGGGGGAGATCGCCCTGCCCTGGGGGGAGGTGCCCCAATGTACCTGAGCCTGCTCCGTCTAAACCTGGGTCACCGGCAGGTCCGTAAGGACGTGGCCAACCCCTACAGCATGCACCAGACGCTGGCGCGGGTACTGGATGGGGAGCCGCGCTTCCTCTGGCGTCTGGAAACCGGCTCGGGGTTCGACGACTACGGCTTGCTCGTGCAAACCTCCGGTCGGCCCGATTGGCGGGCGCTATCCGACCGCTTCCCCGGCTACGCCGAGCCCGCGGCCGGTACGCCCAAACCCTACGAACCTTCCCTCCACGAAGGGCAGCTTCTGCGTTTCCGCCTCTACGCCAACCCCACCGTCTCCCGGGAAGGCAAGCGGCACGGACTCTACCGTGAAGAAGAGCAGCTGGAATGGCTTGCAACACGCCTGGGGGCGGCGGGCGCAGCGCCGCGGCAGGTGCTGGTGAGCCGCCGGGGAAAACTGAGGATCCCCAAGGACGGCGGGACCGTAGTGCTGGCTGTGGCCCAGTTCGACGGAGTCTTGCAGGTGTCCGATCCGTCCGGAGTTATAGTCGCGCTGAAAAACGGCATCGGGCACGGAAAGGCTTTTGGTCTTGGCCTGCTCTCGATTGCGCGCTACGGAGAGTAACCATGAGCCAGCTTCAGAACCTGCAGGAGTTGCCGCGCTTCAGCGACGGGCTTTCGTACCTGTACGTGGAGCACGCGGTGATCGAGCAGGAGGCGCGGGCGATCGCGGTATTTCGCGAGGAGGGCTCGGTGCTCGTACCCGTGGCCAATCTGGGCGTGCTGGCCCTGGGCCCTGGAACACGCATTACCCACGCCGCCGTGCGTACCCTGGCCGCCTCGGGTGTAAGCATCCTGTGGGTGGGTGAAGACTACGGCCGTTTTTATGCTCAGGGCTTGGGGGAAACCCGTTCCGCGCGCAGGCTGATGAAGCAGGCCCGCATATGGGCGCACCCAAGGCTGCACATGGAGGTCGTGAGGCGTCTTTACCGCTACCGATTTCCCGAACCCCTACCCGACGACCTGACGCTCGACCAGCTCCGCGGCTACGAAGGGGTGCGCGTGCGTGACACCTACGCCCGTTTCAGCAAGGAAACAGGCGTGCCCTGGCATGGCCGCAACTACGACCGCAGCAACTGGGGTGCGGCCGATCCGGTGAACCGCGCACTTTCGGCAGCCTCGGCCTTCCTGTACGGAGTAGTTCATGCGGCCATTGTTTCTGCGGGATACAGTCCGGCACTCGGCTTTATCCACGTGGGCAAGCAGACCTCATTCGTCTACGACGTAGCCGATCTGTACAAGGCCGACACCACCATTCCCGCAGCGTTCTACACGGTGGCCGAGTCGGAACACAAGGTGGAAAGCCGGGTTCGCGCGCGGCTAAAGGAAACGCTCAGAGAACAAAAGGTCTTGCAGCGTGCGGTATCGGACGTGCACAGGCTGTTTACGGGCTTGTCGAAAGAGCTGGATGCCGAAGGAGAAGAGGAACTGGACCCTCTGACCGCACTTTGGGACCCGTGCGGCGAAGTGGAAGGCGGCGTGGCTTATGGTGGTGATCACCCTGGAGAAGGTGAGCCGGAGTCTGCGGGGTGAGCTGACCCGCTGGCTGGTGGAACTTGACACCGGTGTGTTCGTAGGGCGCGTCAGCGCACGCGTGCGCGAGCTGCTTTGGAAGAAGGTGGTGGAAAAGGCGGACGAAGGTCGTTGTACCATGGCCTGGAACACCGCCAATGAGCAAGGGTTTCGAATCCGAATTCACGGACACGAGGACCGGTGCGTACATACAATAGACGGTGTGGAGCTGGTGGCCGTGCGCAACGCCAAGTGGAAAAAGGTGTGGAATCAGCACCTGCGCTGGCTGAAACGGCGCGGCTTGGTCGAGGGCCCGGTCGGGGATCTTGACAAGAAAACCCTCGACCCTTCCGAGGGGTCGGGGCGGTAAACTGTTCGAGGGAATCAAGTGTTTTCCCCGCGCATGCGGGGATGAACCGCTCCCCGCCGTCCCCAGGCGTCCAAAGCCCAAGTTTTCCCCGCGCATGCGGGGATGAACCGCTCTACACGGGCACCGAGCCCAGCGTGGACGCGGTTTTCCCCGCGCATGCGGGGATGAACCGGCGCTCAGTACCAGCAGGTAGGCATCCCGCTAAGTTTTCCCCGCGCATGCGGGGATGAACCGACGCCGAAGCGCCGGGGCGGCTCGAAGCCGCCGTTTTCCCCGCGCATGCGGGGATGAACCGACGCCCTTCGAGATCAACGGCCTCATCGACGCTGTTTTCCCCGCGCATGCGGGGATGAACCGTGCGCGGGCTCGAGAACATCCGCGTGGAAGGCGTTTTCCCCGCGCATGCGGGGATGAACCGGCCGCACTCCTCCTCGTCCCAGTCTTCCCAGTCGTTTTCCCCGCGCATGCGGGGATGAACCGAGCGGTGCAACACCCGGCGAGGCCGTAGAGCCGTTTTCCCCGCGCATGCGGGGATGAACCGAAGGTGTTCTCTGGGTTGGTGTAGAGCCGCCACGTTTTCCCCGCGCATGCGGGGATGAACCGGACAGGTGCGCGAGCTGGATCAGGAGGCGCGGGTTTTCCCCGCGCATGCGGGGATGAACCGCCGCCCCGCGCCTGGTCGACCCGGCCATCCGCGTTTTCCCCGCGCATGCGGGGATGAACCGAGGTCGCCGATCTCGACGTCGACGGTCTTGAACGTTTTCCCCGCGCATGCGGGGATGAACCGTCGTACCGGGGCCCGTAGGAGGTAGCCGAGCCGTTTTCCCCGCGCATGCGGGGATGAACCGGTGCTCGCCCCGGCCCTCAAACTGCTCACGCCGTTTTCCCCGCGCATGCGGGGATGAACCGGCCCTGGCCGAGTACGAGGCCAAGCACCCCATGTTTTCCCCGCGCATGCGGGGATGAACCGTTTCCCCGGGCTGGGCATGCTCGGCCATGTAACGTTTTCCCCGCGCATGCGGGGATGAACCGGAGACGCGCGAGCTCCGGGCGGGCGAGTACCGTTTTCCCCGCGCATGCGGGGATGAACCGTCGCCACCCAGTCCAGACGTGGAACGTGTTACGTTTTCCCCGCGCATGCGGGGATGAACCGGCGCCGGTAAGCCCACTCTTCCAGGCGTCTACGTTTTCCCCGCGCATGCGGGGATGAACCGTAGGAGGGACCCTCGCGAAACTCCTGACGCCCCGTTTTCCCCGCGCATGCGGGGATGAACCGTTTACCGCCTTCTTAGTTACACCCGGCTCCGTGTTTTCCCCGCGCATGCGGGGATGAACCGCCCGGGTACCGCATCCGCTTCCGCGACCGGCACCGTTTTCCCCGCGCATGCGGGGATGAACCGAAGGAGGGGTAGACGATGTACCTCGTCTACCCGTTTTCCCCGCGCATGCGGGGATGAACCGACCCGGGCCGAGACCATCCGAGCCAACCTGAGTTTTCCCCGCGCATGCGGGGATGAACCGGTGACTACATCGTCCGCTACGACCCGCGCACGTTTTCCCCGCGCATGCGGGGATGAACCGTAAGCCCAAGGTGGACGGCCCCCGGGAGGTATGTTTTCCCCGCGCATGCGGGGATGAACCGGTTACGAATGTCATGGCCCTTCCGACCACGAACGTTTTCCCCGCGCATGCGGGGATGAACCGAGTGGCTCGAGCGGTTCGGTGGCAGCCCCAAAGTTTTCCCCGCGCATGCGGGGATGAACCGGAGGGAGTTTCGATCTTTGCTCCTGAGGAATCGTTTTCCCCGCGCATGCGGGGATGAACCGGCAACGCCCCAACACCCGCGAATGCGGTGAGCGTTTTCCCCGCGCATGCGGGGATGAACCGGTTCTTCGGCGCAGAGTTCGCCGTTACCGCCACGTTTTCCCCGCGCATGCGGGGATGAACCGATGGGCAACGTCATGCCGTCGGCTGTATCCATGTTTTCCCCGCGCATGCGGGGATGAACCGGTATGCCTGGGTTTGATAGCTGGGTACAGACCGTTTTCCCCGCGCATGCGGGGATGAACCGTCGATGGTGACCGCAAACTCGCCACTTTCTGTGTTTTCCCCGCGCATGCGGGGATGAACCCCTACCGGCTACGATTGCCGTGAACACGGTTTCGTTTTCCCCGCGCATGCGGGGATGAACCGCGAGCTGCTGGACGTGTCGCTGGTGCCCATCCGTTTTCCCCGCGCATGCGGGGATGAACCGCTACCGCCAGCGCCAAAGCGTCCGCCAGGTCAGTTTTCCCCGCGCATGCGGGGATGAACCGTTTGGGGATGCTGAAAGCCGTTACCACAGTCGGGTTTTCCCCGCGCATGCGGGGATGAACCGAGCGTTTTCTCACTCCAGGTCGCGCAGCACGCCGTTTTCCCCGCGCATGCGGGGATGAACCGACGTGGGCGGCGGCGTGGGTGCGGTTCCTGCGTTTTCCCCGCGCATGCGGGGATGAACCCGAGGGCCGTCACGGTTTCATCCTCCGCCCTCAGTTTTCCCCGCGCATGCGGGGATGAACCGCCACGTCACGAAAGGATTCGCGGGACTGCACGTTTTCCCCGCGCATGCGGGGATGAACCGGGTTGAGGGCGGAGAGAACCCCGCGCACGCCCGTTTTCCCCGCGCATGCGGGGATGAACCGGTGATTGGCCCCGCCGTCGCCGGCCTCGGAGCGTTTTCCCCGCGCATGCGGGGATGAACCGACGCTGGGCGCGAGAAGGTGGAGGTCGTCATCGTTTTCCCCGCGCATGCGGGGATGAACCGGATTTAAGGATTACGTGCAACTCATACAATCGGGTTTTCCCCGCGCATGCGGGGATGAACCAGGTGCCCTCGCCCATCGTCGTTTCCAACTACGTTTTCCCCGCGCATGCGGGGATGAACCGACGAGTTCCGGCAGCTCCCGCCGCGCCGCCTCGTTTTCCCCGCGCATGCGGGGATGAACCGGCATGGCTACCTTGCTGCCCGCTCACGCACATCGTTTTCCCCGCGCATGCGGGGATGAACCGGCAGGCTCGAGCGCCGTCAAGATCGGCGTCAGGTTTTCCCCGCGCATGCGGGGATGAACCGACCATCATCTGGGCATGCGCCTGGAAGGCGGTGGTTTTCCCCGCGCATGCGGGGATGAACCGGGCGGCGCGCCACGGCTTGAGGTCGCCCGTCATGTTTTCCCCGCGCATGCGGGGATGAACCGACGTTGCCGTAGCTGGTGCGGATGGCCGTCACGTTTTCCCCGCGCATGCGGGGATGAACCGAGTGGGCGTTTTAGGGGGGAAGAGATGATGACGTTTTCCCCGCGCATGCGGGGATGAACCGTCGAAAAAGCGCCTCATTGACACGGCAAATAGTTTTCCCCGCGCATGCGGGGATGAACCCCCAGCGTACATTGTGCAGAAAATCCTGGCCGCCGTTTTCCCCGCGCATGCGGGGATGAACCGTCTGCATGTTGCTAGGAAGGGTAAATTGCGTAGGTTTTCCCCGCGCATGCGGGGATGAACCGGGCGCCACGAAGGCTATCATCGAAGGCGCGGACGTTTTCCCCGCGCATGCGGGGATGAACCGGTGCCGAACGAACGTCGCTGCTGATGAGCTGCGTTTTCCCCGCGCATGCGGGGATGAGCCGCTCGAGGCGCCCCAGCGCGCCCCGCGGAGAATGCGCGACCGCCTGTATTGGGACTTTAGCCTACAAGTAGCCAAGCGAAAGACCGACCGCGGGAACATCCTCAGGGTGTATTTTCGCGAGGAATACGGCGTGGAGACGATTGTTTTAGTAATCACCGTCTACCGCACGCGCGGCTGGGGAAGGGGTAGAATGAGGCGATGAAGCTCGAATTCGATCAAGAAGCCGATGCGCTTTACCTGCGCCTCAAAGACGGTCGGGTCGTGGAAACCCGCGAGGTCCAGCGGGGCGTCTTCGTCGATTACAACCGGCTGGGAAACCCGATCGGAATCGAGGTTCTTGGCGTCAGCAAGTACACGAAGGGCGGGGAGTTGAAGCTGCCCGACAGGATTCTGCGCCTCGCCTACGCCACGAAGACGGCCTGATCGGCCCTCACTCTTGAACCCCGCGCGTAAACCCCGCGCGGGGTTTACTGTAGCGTCTCCGACCTCGCCCCGTTAACGCTGGGGGCGTGAAGGAGGCGTTATGGCACAAACGTTAGCGCTGGGCGGGATCTCTACGCAGACCGTCCAGAAAGCCGCGGGCGAGTTCTCCAAGCCGGAAGGCTACGGGGCGGTGCTCGGGGCGGGCGCCGCTGTGGCGCTCGAAAAGCTGCTCTTTAGCTCGATGCGCGGCCTCTTCGGGTACGCCATCGAGAAGGACGGCCGCACCGTCTACGTGGCCCCCGAAGCGAGCGGCAATCCCGACCCCGAGAACCCGCTGGAGATTGCTCCGATCATGCGGCTACTGGCAAAGACGGGCCTGGCCCTCGCGGGCGCGTCCGTCTACATCGGCCCGAAGGACAAGATGGCGAAGTTCGCCGGCCTCGGCACCATGGCCGTCGCCGGCTTCCACGTCGCCGAAGACCTGCTCGCGCTCGTGGGCGTCGAGCTCCAATTTCCCCGCGCATGCAGGGATGAACCTACTCCTCGCCGCTCCCTCGTAGGCGGGAGCCTGTTTATCCCGTGCATGCGGCAGTGGACCGCAGGGACGCGCCGCCCAGCGGGTCATGCCGGTCTTCCCCGGGCATACCGGATGGAGCCGCACCCCAGCATCGTTGCCAACCCGGTTCGCCCGGATCACGAAGCCGGGCAGGCGGCCAATCCGCCCCAAGCGCCCCGAAAGCGGCCGGGCCCGGCGGCGTTTCCCGAACCGCCACGTTTGTGACGCGGTTGTGACGCGGCCGGTGCATCCTGAGGCTGGAGGTCATCATGGCGCACAGGCTCATGCTCGTCATGGTAGCGGCCGCATGGCTGATGCTGGCGCTGGGAGGCTGCGGCGGCGCGCCGCCCCCTCCGGACGAAACCCCGCCCACGGTGCTCTTCACCGAGCCCGCCGATGGGGCGCGCGGCGTGCTCAAAGACGTGGTGCTCAAGGTGCACTTCAGCGAACCCATGGACCCAAGCTGCACCGAGGACGCCTACGGCTCCTACGACGCGGGATTGCAACCCGGTGAGGTGACCTTTAGCTGGCCGGACGCGCAAACGCTGGTCATCACCCCGAACGACCCGCTCGCCTACAGCGACGACGCGAACGACAAGGTCTACACCTTCACCATCCACAAGACCGCCTGCGACCTTGCGGGCAACCCCCTGCCCGCGCAAACCGTGGTGCGCTTCTACGTGCTGCGCAAGCTACAGGGCACCCTCACCAGCGAAGCCGCGATCGACGGTTACGTCTTCAACACCGGCCGCGTGGACACCGCCGGGCGGGACCTGGGCGCGGGCGACGGTCCGAACGGGGAGTACGCCCACGCCTTCCTTTCGTTCGACCTGAGCCAGCTCAACCCCGACCCCGTCGAAATCGTCACCTCCCAGCTTTCGCTCACCAAGGAGCTGGTCATGGGCCACCCCAGCCAGAACCTGGGCGACCTGCTCGTCGAACACGTCTACTTCGGCCCCAGCCTGAGCCGCCTGGGCGCCAGGGCGCTCGAGCTCGCGCCGCTCACGCCCGACCCTCCCTGCGCGTTCACCGACGTTTCCCGCTCACTCTTCCTCTGCTGGAAGGCCGTGGCCGTGCAGGACGACGTGGACCACTGGCTCGAGCGCAACGGACGCAGCCAGTTCCGCCTCCGCTTCGCCATCCACACCGACGGCAACGGCTCCGAAGACTCGGTCATGTTCTACTCGGGCGACGACGCGAGCCGTCCCCCCACCCTCGAGGTCGTGTACTACGGCCCCTAAACCTTTCCATAGGTTTAGTTAAAGTAAAGTAATACCTATGCTTTGGTTAACCATTGGAGTGCTGCTCGTCGTCCTGGTGCTTTACTTCATCGCCGAGAGCGCCCGCAAGACCACGCTTACCATGCTGAAGGGCGCAAACGCCGTGCGCGAACTCCCCTTTCCCGTCGGTGACGGCTTCGTCGCCGCCTACCGGCAGGCCGACGCCTGGGCGGTGGAGCACGGCTACCACCGGCGCGAGATCGTTCACTTCTCCCTGGTTTCCGAAGAAGACCTGGTTCGCACCCACGGCCACGCCGACCCCGACGGCAGCCCCTGGTGGGTCAAATCGGCCTTCTGGTGGCACCCCGAAAAGCGCTGCGTCTACTCCATCACCGAGGCAGAGGGCAAGGTCTTCCACGACTTCGACACCGCCTTCGGGCGCGAGCCCGGGCGGCCCGAGTACGAATTGACTACCTCCAACCACCCCGACGGCGCGGTGGTGCCACGTCCGCCCCGGTTCCCCGCGCAGGTCTTCCCCGGCAAGGGCGCAGGCGAGCTCGAGGCCCTGCACGAGAAGGCCTCCCACTGGATCCGTGAACAGACCGGCCTGGAGCCGCTCGAGCCGGGCGACACCCTCGCGCACGTCCGCCGCCACCTGCGCGTCCACGCCGAACACACCCTGGCCCACCCCCTGTGGCACCTGCGCTTCTACCTCTGGCACCTGAGCAAGGGCCGGCGGCTCAACCGGCCCGTCCGGGAGCTCTACCAAGGCCGCATCCCCGGTGAAAGCCACAAAGCATAAGGTCGCTTAAGCGCGCTGGCGATGTCAGCCGGATCCGCGGTGAGAACCGCCGGGTTCTTCTCGATTTCGGCACGGTCTCACCCGCACTTGCGGCATGGTCATACTCACTGGGGTTCTTTGCGACATCAGGAAGCCGTGCGGGAAGCAGGCCGCCTGCACCCGCGGGTCCCCGTATCCCGCTCTGCTCGTCCGGAGAGAGGAGTCGGGCCGTCGCCGCAGGCAAGCACACCACGAATTTCGCGCAACCCGGAACCACGTCGAGCGCTCGACCCACGGGTGGCAGAGGACGCCAGAACGACCTGCGCCGTCAACGGGGCTCGCGAGACCGTAATCTTTTCGCTTGGCCGATCAAGGCCCGACGCTACGGCATTGGTTCCACGGGTAAGGGGACGCGGTGGATACCGCTCCGGAAGAGGGCCCGCAGCCCCCTACCAAAGCGGTGGCTGCGTTGCCCCGTCCAGACCAGAAAGTTCTGCGACTACGGAAGCGCAGCGATTGCGTACAGGGCCAGCAACCCCGAAGTAAATCCGGCCCAGGCCACGCGCCGATGCCAGCGAGGGCGCATCCAGGCCACGAGCGCCAGCAACACCATAGCGGCATAGGCTGCGAGCTTGAGGTGAAACAGCCCCTGGCTCAGCAGATCGGGTCGGCTGCTGAAGAGCAGGTGCCCGCCGGTCAGCAACATGGCTGCCGCCGAAACCAGACCAAACGCCACGAGCCATCCGGTACGATTGCCGTGAGCCAGCACAAACCACCCACCGACCCAGACAGCGGCAAAAGCAAGGTGTAGAAAGAGAATCATTTGCATATCCATTATGGTTCGTATGCTACTCCGGACCCTCTCTCTTCGCAAGCCACGTCCGGCTCCGGCCCAAAAAGGCCGGTTGGACTTGGGGCTCGAAGTCCGCAAAGTTCGCGTAGATGAGCTTTTAGGACGCCCGTCCGCGCGGGGCGGTGCTAGGGTGGAAAGGGAGGCCCGGTGTGACAAACGAACGTTCCCTCCACCCGCTGGCCATGGCCCTGACCTCTATCGTCATCGGCGTGGTGGCCGGGTTGGGGGCCGTCGTTTTTCGCGCGCTCATCGCCCTGGTCCACAACCTCGTCTTCCCCGGGCGCTTCTCCACCTACTACGACGCCAACCAGCACACCGCCCTGAGCACGCTGGGTTTCGGCATCTTGGCCGCGGTGGTGCTGGCGGCGCTGCTCGTCGTCTTCCTCACCCAGAACTACGCACCCGAAGCCCGCGGCCACGGGGTACCCGAGGTGATGGACGCCGTCTACTACCAGCGGGGAAGGATCCGGCCTATCGTGGCGGTGATCAAGGCGCTGGCCTCGGCGCTCTCGATCGGCAGCGGCGGGTCGGTGGGCCGGGAGGGGCCGATCATCCAGATCGGGGCTGCTTTCGGCTCGATCACCTCGGCCTGCCTGCGGCTGCCGCTGCCGCAGCGAATCACCCTGATTGCGGCGGGCGCCGGCGGAGGAATCGCCGCGACGTTCAACACCCCGGTCGGCGGCGTGCTCTTCGCGCTCGAGATCCTGCTGCACGAGGTCAGCGTTCGCACCCTGGTACCGGTGGCGCTGGCCACGGCCACCGCCACCTACCTGGGCCAGCTCTTCTTCGGGCCCCACCCCTCCTTCGTCATCCCCAGCTTCGAGACCCCGTACTTCGAGCTCGCCAACCCCTGGGTGCTCTTCGCTTACCTGGGGCTGGGGCTGCTCGCGGGCGCCGCCGCCGCGCTCTACATCCGGACGATCTACGGCTTCGAAGACTTCTTCCACCGCCGCTTCCGCCTCCGGCCCTACCTGCGCCACGCGCTCGGGATGACGCTGGTGGGCGTGATCTTCGTTCTCATGGCGCGATCCACCGGCCACTACTACACCCAGGGCGTGGGCTACGCGACGGTGCAGGACGTGCTGATGGGGCGTCTGGACGTCTGGGGCTTCCTGCTGCTGCTCTTCGTCCTCAAGCTCGTCTCCACCGGTCTGACCCTGGGCTCCGGCGCATCGGGCGGCATCTTTTCGCCCGGGCTCTTCATGGGGCCGCCCTCGGCGGCGCCTACGGTCTGATCCTCGCGCAGGTCTTCCCCGCGCTGAACCTCAGCCCGCCGGCCTTTGCGGTAGCCGGCATGGCGGGGGTCATCGGCGGAGCTACCGGCGCTGCGGTGACCGCGATCGTGATCATCTTTGAGATGACCCTGGACTACAGCGCCGTGCTGCCGATGGCGATCACCGTGGCGGACAGCTACGGCCTGCGAAAGGCGCTGCTTTCGGAGAGCATCTACACCATGAAGCTCGAGCGCCGCGGCCACCCCATGCCCGACGCGCTGCAGACCAACTTCGCCTACATGCAGCCGGTGGCCCAGATCATGGAGCAGCGGGTGGCACGCCTCCAGGCCGACACCGCGGTCGCGGCTTTCCTGGACGCGCAGCGCGAGCAACTGGCAACGCACTGGTTCTGGCCTACGCAGAGGGGCGGCCGCAGGGCTACCTGAGCCCGCAGGACGCGCTGGAGCTGGTGCTTGAGGCCGACCCCGAAGAACGGGTCGCCGCTTACCTGAAACGGGACTTCGTACTGGCGGGAGAACGCCGCCGGCTGTTCAACCTCGTTCCCGCAATGCGCCGCCACGGCGCTCCGGTAGCGCTCGTGCTGGGCGGAACGAACGGCGGTGTGGTGGGGGTGGTCTCCGCCGCGGAGCTGGGGCGGCTGACGCTGGACGTGAGCGAGCTCTACGTGTAACTAACCGCGAGCGCTGGCGTTACGCCCGCGGCCGGCGCTCGAGCTCGTCGACCAGAACCCAAAGCGGGACGTCCAGGTCGCCTTCGGACAGACCGACGCCGTATTCACGGCGCACCGCGGCGATCAATCCCTGCTCCTCTCGCCGGGTCATGCAAAAGTCAGAAAGCCAGCTTTCGTCGCTTACCCAGGCCTCCGGGTGGCCAATGGCCCGGAGCAACCGCGCGATCTGCGCTTCGCGCTTTTTCACCTCGCCGGATCCGGCCGCACAGAGGGCGTTTTGGTCATTTTCCACGTTAATATCTTAGGCGCGCGGACTCGCGGCCGCAAGAAAGGCACTCCCCTGCGGCCTTCACCCTGCCCGACGGCTCAGCAACCCGGCCACCTCGTCCGCCGTCGGCAGCGAGGGCTGCGCCCCCGGCCGGGTGGCCGCCAGCGCCCCGGCGGCGCTGGCGAAGCGCAGTGCCGCTTCCAGCGGCTCGCCCGCGGCCAGCGCTGCCGCCAGCCCGCCCACGAAGGCGTCGCCTGCGGCGGTGGTGTCGACTGGCTTCACCTTGAAGGCCGGCAGCGCTCCCTCGCCTTCGGTTCCGGCCCAGACCAGGCCGCGCGCGCCCAGGGTGACGACCGCCAGCGGCACCCGCCGCGCCAGCTCGCGGGCCAGCGCGAGCGCCTCTTCCGGAGTTTCGGGCTCGGGCGCGCCCGCCACCCGGGCCGCTTCGAACTCGTTGACCACCAGCACGTCCACGGCGGCCAGCAGCTCCGCGGGCAACTCCTGCGCCGGGGCGGCATTGAGCAGCACCCGCGCCCCCGCCGCCCGGCCCAGCTCGGCGGCGCGCCGCACGGTTTCGAGCGGCGTTTCCAGCTGCAGGACGACGACCGCGGCTTCCGCGAAGCGCTCGGGGTTCAGGTCTTCCGGCCGCAGACGGGCGTTGGCCCCGGGCGAGACGACGATGGCGTTCTGGCCGTCGGCGCTCACGCTGATCAGCGCCACGCCGGTGGGCGCTTCGATCTCGGCCACCTCCGCGGTCTCGATCCCCTCGGCCTCAAGGCCCCGTTTGAGCTCGGCGCCGTAGGCGTCAGCCCCCACGCGGCCCACCATCCGCACCCGCGCTCCCAGACGCGCCGCGGCCACCGCCTGGTTGGCCCCTTTGCCGCCGGGAAAACGCTGCAGGTCGCCGCCGATCACCGTTTCGCCCGGCTTGGGGTGGCGTTCGACCGCCACCACCAGGTCCATGTTGAGGCTGCCCACCACCAGCACGCTTCCGGGTTCCATGCCCCATGGTAAGCAGAAACGGCCCCCGCGAGGGCCGTTTCCTGGGGGCGCGGCTCAGCGCCAGCGCAGGTCGAAGCGGTCGAGGTTCATCACCTTGTCCCAGGCGCGCACGAAGTCGCGGACGAATTTCTCCTTCTTGTCGTCCTCGGCGTAGAACTCGGCCTGGGCCCGCAGCTGCACGCCGGGCATAGGCGCCAATCGCCAATATTCACCACGAAGGCTCTCTCCAACACCGCTGAGCAAACGGGGTGTTCGAGCGCGCAGCAGCGCCAAACTGGACAAGTCGCTCGCCTACAAACTCACGGAGCAGCTTGAGCGCCACGACCTGTTGCATCCGGTGGGCCGCGGGTTCTATTCGATTCACCGGGCAGACGTTCGCCAGGCATAGGAAATAGGACACCACATCCCGGTGCTTGGGACCACGGCCTCATGACAACGGGACGTTCCCCACCGTCCACTGGTGGAAAGCATTTCCGGAGGTGAGCAGTGAAGAGATTGGTTAAATGGCTCCTAGGCCTCATAGTTGGTAGCGTCCTAGTTGCGGGCCTTGCGGCAGGGTTCTTGTTCCTTCGGGGCACGGCGAAGGTCAACCGGACGTTTACCGTGCGCGTTGTCCCCGTGGAGGTACCCGAGGGGACTGAGGCGCGTCAAAGGGGCGGCTACCTTTTCAGCGCGTTCTGCGCTGGCTGCCACGGCCTTGACCTTGCGGGGAATGTGATCCTGGATGACCCCGCCATTGGTTCCATTGCCGCCTCCAACCTGACGTCCGGCGCGGGAGGCGTTGGACAACGTTACGACGACCTGGACTACGTTCGCGCGATACGCCACGGGCTGCGCCCGGACGGGACGCCGCTGGCGATCATGCCGTCGCAGGCGTACTGGCACCTCAGCAACGACGACCTGGGCGCCCTGATCGCGTTCATCAAAAGCGCCCCTCCGGTCGATCGAAGGGTCGCCAAGGCCGAGCTCCGGCCGCTCGGGCGAATTCTGGTCGGTCTCGGCCTGTTCGAGTTCGCGGCCAACCGCATCGTTCACGACGCCAAGCGGCCCGCGGCGCCGGCCCCCGGCGTCACCCCGGCCTATGGGGCCTACCTTGTTAACGTCGGCGACTGCCGGCTCTGCCACGGGGCGGCGCTCACCGGGGGAAGACCACCGGAGCCCGGAGCGCCCTTCGCGCCGGGCCTCACCGGAAAGCACCTCGCCGAATGGGGGGAAGCAGGGTTCATCGCAACCATGCGCACGGGGGTCAACCCGGAGGGACATGCCCTAGACCCCCGCTACATGCCCTGGAGGGACTACGCCCGGCTGAGCAACGACGATCTCGCTGCGATCTACGCCTACCTGCAAAGCGCGATGAACGGGACGTCAGCTCAATAGGAGGGGAAGATGACGAAGGTAACGGTGGATCGCACGGTGGGTATTCGCAGGACGGCGCGGGCGATCGTGTACGCGGCCGGGGTGTCCCTGGTCACACTCGGCCTGCTCTACGCCGGACTTCCCGTCGCCGGCCCGCTGAACGACCTGGCAAACGCGACCATCGGCCTCTTTAGCCTCTTGCTCGTTCGTCAGCTCCACGGCTTCCTCGGTCCGACCAAGCCCGGGCTGTTCGTAGGGCTGGGGAGCGCCGGCGGGCTTGCTCTCATCCTCGGTGCACTACCGGTTGCGCTTGGTGTCCTGCACTGGACGACCGGGGGCATGGTCACGGGGTTCGGGTACGGCCTGCTCGGCGCTTGGTTGCTCGGCGCATCGCACGGGAGCAAAGGGACCTGGATGCGAGGCCTAGGTCGTTTGGGCACGACCGCAGGGGCCCTGATGAGCCTCGGCCTGATCGCCGGGCCGGACCTCGGCCTGCGGGTCGTCCCGGCGCCGGCCACCTGGGGGCTCTACTTGGCGACGGCGTCGGGCATCCTGCTCTACTTCGTCTGGTGCTGGCGCCTTGCAGGCGCGCTCAGCGCTCTAGGGCACGGGAGGTAGCCGTATGTTCGTTCTTTTGTTGGTGCACGTACTGGCAGCGATCTTCTGGATGGGCGGCACGCTTTTCTTCGGGTTCGTGCTCGAGCCCGTGCTCGCGGGGCTCGGCGCGAAGAACGGCGAGGTGATGGTCCGGCTCATCCCGCGCATCCACCGGGCCATGACCGTGGCTGGGCTGGTTACGATCCTCGCTGGGCTTGGGCTCTACGCTCTACACACCAGCGCTTTCGACCTGAAGCTCATGTTCGAAACCCGCCTCCCCTTGACGCTGGGGGCGTTCGCCGGCCTGTTGGCCTTGCTCGTTGGCGTATTCTTCCAGGGACCGACGGGCGCGAAGTTGCTGGAGCTCTACGCCAAGGCGACGGCGAACGGCGCACCGCTCTCCCCGGATGAAGCCCGCGCGGCCGCCGTGTTAAAGGCCCGGCTTGGCCGCGGCGGCCAGCTCGAGACGATCCTGATGCTCCTCGCCTTGATCGGCATGGTGATCTAGCCGATACCTCATACCCCTGCGCGATCGAGTATCATGATCGTACTTCGCAGGATTGGATCGATCGATGTCCAGCGCCCGCGCGCACCATGCCGGTCAGGCCAGGGAGCACCGCTTCGCCCGGCTCGCGTTTGCCGTGGTCGTCACCGGGATGGCCCTTGCCTTCGCCAGCCTGGTCCTCCTGTACTTAACGGGAAGCACCCCCGGGTCCGAACGCTGGGGCTTTTGGGGGTTTCAGTCGCTGATGGGCATCGCCGCAACCGCGAACGGCGCCCTCATCGCCCGGCGCCACCCCCGTCATCCCATCGGCTGGATGCTGCTCATCGCAGGGGTGTCGGCCGCCCTCACCGGATTCAGCGAGGCGTTCGCGCGCTACGCCAAGCACGTGGAGCCCGAGTGGCTCCCCCTCGCCACGCCATTAGCCGGGGTGTTCCACTGGTGGTGGATCTTTGGCTATGCTGCGATCGCCATCTTCATCCCCCTGTACTTTCCGGATGGCCGTTTGCTGAGCCGGGACTGGCGGCCGCTGGTCTGGCTCGGGGTGGCCTGGACCGCGTTGGGAGCCGTATGGATGGTCCTCCACCCCGGCCCCTTGCCGAACCACGCCGACCTGCCCAACCCCTTCGGGTGGGACGCCCTGCGCGCGTGGCCGCTTGGGCGGCTCGATCCGCGCGGCGTCGTCCCGGCCACGGGAATGTTCCTCATGCTCGGGGCGGCCGCGTCGCTCGTCGCACGCTACCGCACCGCCCGGGATGAGGTGACGCGCCGGCAGCTGCGGTGGCTCGTCGTCGCCTCCCTCATCGTCCCATTCGCAGGTGTGGCCGGGTTCCTGTCCGGCCCGTTCGCGGACCTTCTCCTGCTCGGGTTGGCGATCGCTCCGCTCGCCGCGATCACCGCCGCGGTCCTGCGCTACCGGCTCTACGGCGTCGACGTCCTCATCAACCGCGCGCTGGTCTACGGGTCCCTGACGCTCGCGATCCTCTTGCTCTACGTCGTCGTCGTGGGCACGATCGGCGCTCTGCTCCCGCACCAGGACAGCGTGCTTGCGTCCCTGCTCGCCACCGGCACGGCCGCCGCGCTCTTCCAGCCCGTACGCCAGCGTCTTCAAGCCTTGGTGAACCGGGCCATGTACGGCGAGCGCGACGATCCTGCCGGGTTGCTGTTGCGGCTCGGCGAGCGCCTGCAACGAACGGAGTCTCCCGAGCGCACGCTCCAGGGCATTGTCGATACGCTGGCGCAGGCTTTGAAGCTCCCGTACGTCGCGATCGCGCTCGGCGAGGGAAGCGACGCCATCGCGAGCCATGGAACGGCGCAAAACGCCACGCGCACATTTCCCCTCGTGTACCAGGGGCAGACGATCGGCGAGCTGCACGTCGCGGAGCGGGGCCCCGGCGAGAGGCTGACGCCGCAAGACCATCGGTCGCTGGCGATGATCGCGCACCACGCGGGGGCGATCGCGCAGTCGGTGCGCCTACGGCTCGATCTGCGCCGCATGCACCGGCGGCTCCTCGACGCCCGGGAAGAGGAACGCCGCCGGATCCGGCGCGACCTCCACGACAGCCTCGGCCCCAGGCTCGCGAGCCTGACGCTAATGGCGGACGCCGCCCGCAACCACCTGAACGGGGACCCGCCGGCCGCCGACCGCCTGCTCTCTGGGTTGCGGGCGGAGCTTCAGGACGCGATCGCCGACGTCCGGCGCCTGGTCTACGCCCTGCGTCCCCCGGCGCTGGACGCCCTGGGGCTGGTCGACGCGCTCAAGACGTACGCGGCCTCGCTGAGCGGGCGGGGAGGCCCGCGCATCGCGGTGCACGCCGACGGCGATCTACGCGATCTACCGGCCGCCGTCGAGGCGGCGGCGTTTCGCATCGCCCAGGAAGCGCTAACGAACGTCGTGCGCCACGCCCTCGCCAAGCGTTGCCGCCTGTGCCTGTCGAAGAGGGACGACCGCCTGCGCGTCGAGGTGACCGACGACGGCGTCGGCCTCCCCGACGCCCCCCGGCAAGGCGTCGGCCTGACGTCGATGCGCGAGCGCGCCCGGGAACTCGGCGGCCGGTTCGGCGTGGAGACGCCCGCGGGCGGGGGCACGCGGGTGTGGGCGGAGCTGCCGCTCGGGGAGGCGCGGCGATGAGCGATCGGGTGCGACTCCTGATCGCGGACGATCACGCGCTCTTCCGGGACGGGCTCCGCGCCCTCTTGAACTCGCTCGCGGAGACGGAGGTCGTGGGTGAAGCCGCGACCGGCGCGGAGGCCGTGGCCCAGACCCTGGCCCTGCAACCCGACGTGGTGCTCATGGACCTCGAGATGCCAGGTATGGACGGGGTCGAGGCCACGCGCGAGATCGTGCGGCGCTGCCCGCAGGTCGGGGTTATTGCGGTGACGATGTTCGAGGACGACGCATCCGTCTTTGCCGCAATGCGGGCCGGGGCCCGGGGCTACGTCCTTAAGGGCGCGGGCCAGGAGGAGATGCTGCGCGCGATCCGCGCCGTCGCCCGGGGCGAGGCCCTGTTTGGCGCCGCGGTGGCGGCGCGCCTGGCCGGCTTGTTCGCGCAGGCCGCCCCGAGCCCCGCCGACGCATTTCCGGAGCTCACGAAGCGGGAGCATGAAGTGCTCGAGCTTATTGCCCGAGGATTCAGCAACAAGCGCATCGCCCAAACACTCGACATTCAACCGAAAACGGTGCGCAACCACGTGTCCAGCATCTTCAGCAAGCTTCAAGTTGTGGACCGGTCGGAAGCCATGATCCGTGCAAGGGCCGCGGGGCTTGGTGGAGAGCCTCAATGAATTGTGCCATATTTCGCGCGAAACGTTCCCGGTGGAGCGGCAAGCGATAAGTGGCATCGGCAGAAATTAAATTTTATAATTTGAAAAAACAGGCGAAAGTCAATGTCTTTTTCTGTGCATAGCCCTCCCCAGGTGCAAGCCCGATCACCAGGGTTTGTTGCTGCCAACTCCACCTTGAAGTAAACGGCATGGTCCCGTTTTTTAACTCGCTTACCTCGAGAGGCAATCCCCTCGCGGCTGCCGGTGCGTTGACCGGTCTGTCGAGTTCGTTACTCCCTTACACACGTAAAAACGAAAGTTGGCATCCTTATGGTTTACAGTCCACCTCTTTCGATCCTAAGCGCAGTTTAGGCATATCCGGAAATACCCCAACCAAGCACTGGAAGGTATCCGATCTCCTAATCGGTAGATCGATCCGCCGCCACCACCAGGTCCATGTTGAGGCTGCCCACCACCAGCACGCTTCCGGGTTCCATGCCCCATGGTAAGCAGAAACGGCCCCCACGGGGGCCGTTTCCTAGGGGCGCGGCTCAGCGCCAGCGCAGGTCGAAGCGGTCGAGGTTCATCACCTTGTCCCAGGCGCGCACGAAGTCGCGGACGAACTTCTCTTTCTTGTCGTCCTCGGCATAGAACTCGGCCTGGGCCCGGAGCTGCGAGTTGGAGGCGAAGACCAGGTCGACCCGGGTGGCCGTCCAGCGCAGCGCCCCGGTGGCGCGGTCGTGGCCGGTGAAGACCTGGCCGTCCTCGTCCGCCGGCTTCCACTCGAGCCCCAGGTCGAGCAGGTTGACGAAGAAGTCGTTGGAGAGCGTCCCCGGGCGCTCGGTGAAGTAGCCGTGGGGGTTGTCGGCGTAGGTCGCCCCCAGCGCCCGCATGCCGCCCACGAGCACGGTCATCTCGGGCACGGTCAGCGTGAGTAGCTGGGCCTTGTCGACGAGCGCCTGCTCGGCGGGCAGCTTGCACGCGGGGTGGAGGTAGTTGCGGAAGCCGTCGGCCACCGGCTCGAGGTAACCGAACGACTCGACGTCGGTCTGCTCCTGGCTGGCGTCGCTGCGGCCGGGAGCGAAGGACACGCGGACGTCGAAGCCGGCGTCGCGCGCGGCCTTCTCCACCGCGGCCACGCCGCCGAGCACGATCAGGTCGGCGAGCGAGACGCGCTTGCCGCCCTGCTGTTTGCCGTTGAAGGCCTGCTGGATGCCTTCCAGCACCTCGAGCACCCGCGCCAGCCGCTCGGGCCGGTTGACCTCCCAGCCGCGCTGCGGCTCCAGGCGGATGCGCGCTCCGTTCGCCCCGCCGCGCTTGTCGGAGTCGCGGTAGGTGGAGGCCGCGGACCAGGCGGTGTAGACGAGCTCGGGCACGGTGAGACCGGAAGCCAGGAGGCGGCGCTTGAGCTCCTCGACGTCGGACTCGTCGATCAGCTCGTGGTCCACGGGCGGGATCGGGTCCTGCCAGATCAATTCTTCGTCGGGCACCTCGGGGCCCAAGTAGCGGGCGCGCGGTCCCATGTCGCGGTGGGTCAGCTTGAACCAGGCGCGGGCGAAGGCGTCGGCGAAGGCGTCCGGGTCCTCGAGGAAGCGCCGGCTGATCTTGCCGTACTCGGGGTCCATGCGCAACGCCAAGTCGGTGGTGAGCATGAAGGGGGGGTGCTTCTTCTCGGGGTCGTGGGCGTCGGGGACCATGTCCTCGGGGTCGGGGTTGGCGGCCACCCACTGCCAGGCCCCGGCCGGGCTCTTCTCCAGGTTCCAGTCGTACTTGAAGAGGAGCTCGAGGAAGCTGTTGTCCCACTTCGTGGGGGTGGGCGTCCAGGCCCCCTCGAGGCCGCTGGTGATGGTGTCGGGGCCCTTGCCGCTCTTGTAGCTGTTCTTCCAGCCCAGGCCCACCTCCTCCAGCGGCGCCGCTTCGGGCTCGGGGCCCAGGTGGTCGGTGCTGGCGGCGCCGTGGCTCTTGCCGAAGGTGTGCCCGCCGGCGATCAGCGCCACGGTCTCTTCGTCGTTCATGCCCATGCGGCGGAAGCTCTCACGGATGTGCCCTGCTGAGGCGAGCACGTTGGGCTCGCCGCCGGGGCCCTCGGGGTTGACGTAGATCAGGCCCATGTGGTCGGCGGCCAGCGGCTTCTCGAGCTCGCCCCCGGGGTGGCGCTCGTCGGCCAGCCACTCGGACTCGGGGCCCCAGTAGACGTCCTCCTCGGGTTCCCAGATGTCCACGCGACCGCCGCCGAAGCCAAAGGTCTTGAACCCCATCGACTCGAGGGCGACGTTGCCCGCAAGGATCATCAGGTCGGCCCAGGAGATGGCGTCGCCGTACTTCTTCTTGACGGGCCAGAGCAGCCGCCGCGCCTTGTCGAGGTTGACGTTGTCGGGCCAGCTGTTCACCGGGGCGAAGCGCTGGTTGCCGGTGTTGCCGCCGCCGCGGCCGTCGAAGACGCGGTAGGTTCCCGCCGAGTGCCAGGCCATGCGGATGAAGAGCGGACCGTAGTGGCCGTAGTCGGCGGGCCACCAGTCCTGCGAGGTCGTCATCAGCTCGCGCAGGTCTTGCTTGACGGCCTCGAGGTCGAGCTTCGCAAAGGCTTCGGCGTAGTTGAAGTCCGGGTCCGTGGGCCTGAGCTCGGCCGGGTTCTGCTGCAGGATCTTCAGGTTGAGCTGGTTCGGCCACCAGTTGCGAACCAGGCTGCCCCCCAGGGTGGTGTGCTTGTAGGCGTCGCCCGTGACCGGGCACTTGCTTTCCGCTTCGCTAGCCATCGTGTCCTCCTTGGTACATATTCATTACCGCTATGAATATGTAGCTACACTATAGCCCCCGCCCCGACCTGCGAGTGTGAGCAGGGACCCTTTTGCTCCGCCTAGGCCCGCGCCCCGGAGGCCGCGCCCCCGCCGGTGCGCCAGAGCACGGCGACCCCCAGGACCGCCGCGGTGACCGAGGCGGAGAGGATGCCCAGCTTGGCCTCGTCCAGAAGCGCCGCGTCGAAGGCCAGGCCGGCGATGAAGAGGGCCATGGTGAAGCCGATGCCCGCCACCAGCCCCACGCCGCCGATGGCGCGCCAGCTCACCCCCTCGGGCAGCTTGGCCAGGCCCAGGCGCACCGCGAGGAAGGCGAAGAGGAGAATGCCCAGCGGCTTGCCGAGCAGCAACCCCAGGAAGATGCCGAGGGCCACGGCCCCCACCTGGGTGCCCTCGAGCGCCACCCCGGCGTTGAAGAAGGCGAAGACGGGCATGATGAAGTAGGCCACGTAGGGGTGCAGGATGTGCTCGAGCCGGTGCAGCGGCGACTGGGCCGCGCGCGCCGCGTCCTCGAGGTGCTCGAGCCGCGCCTCCTGCAGCTCCGGGTCCGCAGCGGCGCCGTCCTCGTGGGCGGGCAGCGGCCGGCTGCGGCCGATGGGCACGGCAAAGGCCAGCAGCACCCCGGCGATCGTGGCGTGCACCCCCGAAAGCAGCACGAAGTACCAAAGCACCAGGCCGACGAGCATGTACGCGGGCAGCGAGCGCACCCTGAGCGCCCCCAGCAGCAGGGCGAAGCCGAAGACCAGCGCCGCGATGCCCAGCGCGGCGGGGTCGAGGTTGCTCGTGTAGAAGAGCGCGATCACCAGCACCGCCCCCAGGTCGTCGACGATGGCCAGCGCGGTCAGGAAGACCTTGAGCGAGAGCGGCACCCGCTTGCCCAGGAGCGAGAGCACCCCCAGGGCGAAGGCGATGTCGGTGGCCATGGGCACGCCCCAGCCCGCCGCCCCCACGCCCCCGTAGTTGAGCGCGGTGTAGATGAGCGCGGGGGTGACCATCCCCCCCAGCGCCGCGGCGACGGCGAGCCCCGCCTGCTTGGGGTTCTTGAGCTCGCCCTGCAGCAGCTCGCGCTTGAGCTCGAGCCCCACCAGCAGGAAGAAGAAGGCCATGAGGAAGTCGTTGACGAAGTGGAGCAGGCTCTTCTTCAGCACCCAGTCGCCCACCTGCAGCTTGAGGTAGACGTCGCGGAGGTCGAAGTAGGCCTGGGCCCAGGGGGAGTTGCTTAGCAGAAAAGCGACCAGGGCGGTGCTGAACAGCAGGATCCCGCCCTTGGCCTCGCTTTCCAGGAATTGTTCAACCAGTCGTTTGATCGGACGCATGGCTACAGGTTACCCCGCAGATCGAAGGAAAGCGGACGTCGCCGGGCTCACGCGGTGCGTTTTTCTTCGTGGGCCATCTTGGCCCGGCAGGCGGGGCAGACCCCGTGGAACTCGAGGTGCACGTCGCTCACGCTCCAGGCCGCGACCTCGTCTTCCTCTTCTTCGAAGAGCGCCGTGGGGCGCAGCCGCTCGAGCGGCCCCGCGACCCCCACGTCGACCATGCGCCCGCAGATCTTGCAGACCAGGTGGTGGTGGGGCTCGGTGTTGACGTCGTAGCGGGTGTGCCCGTCCGGGCCCACGAAGCGGGAGATCAGGCCCGCCTCGGCCAGCTTGGCCAGGTTCTGGTAGAGGGTCGCGATCGAGAGCGGCTTGCCGCGCTCGCGCAGCGCCTCCAGCATCTCCTCGGGGGTGTAATGTTCGTGGGTTTCGTGCAGGAGCTCGAGGATGCGGCAACGCGCCTCGGTGGCCCGAAGGTGCCTCTGCTCGATGAGTTGGGTCAACTGCTCGCGGTTACAGGCCATAAACACTTCCATTATGACAAAACAGGGGCCCCACAATGGAAGCCCCCTTTCTTTTCACGGCCCTTACTCCGGGAAACCTTCGAGCAGCTTGGCCACCTCTTCCTTGTGGTGGGTCTCGTCCACGATCATGTCGTGCAGCTGCGCCACCAGGGCCAGCTCGCCGGCCTCCTCGGCCTGGGCCATGCGGCGGGTGTAGCGCTCGATCGTCTCGGTTTCGGCGGCGAGCACCGCCTCCAGCATCGCGCGCGGGGTCGTGGCCCCCGCCACCGGGGCCGGCTCGGCCGTGGGCACCCCGCCGAGGGCCGAGATCTTGTCGGCCAGCACCTGGGCGTGCTTCAACTCGTCGGCCGCCTCCGCAAGGAAGAAGTCGCGCAGCGCGGGGCGGAAGGGGCCCGCCACCTCGGCGGCGTAGACCGTGTAGGCGATTACGGCTTGGTACTCGTGGGCCAGGTCCTGGTTGAGTCCGTCGATCAGTTCTTGCTTCGTGGTCATCCTCATCACCTCGAATATAATCATAACGGTTATGCCTATGTTTTGCAACCCCCGGGCCCCCTCGTCCGAGGCCGGCTCTCCCGATCCACCCGTCAGGGGCCGTCCGCGGCCTCCGGGTCGCGCTCCACCGCGCTGCGCCTGCGCAGGTGCTCGACCAGCCGTTCGAGGTTGGGGAAGTAGCGCACGCCCTCCGAGGTTTCCCGAACCTCGATGCGCACGCCCTCCTCGTCGCGCCACAACCTGAGCACGAAGACCTGCACGCGCCGTTCCATACCGCCTCCCGAACCCAGGCTGGCACGCCGGGCGTTACCGCAGCGTTTCAGGTCGCCGTGGGGGCTCGAGCCGCAGGCGCCGCAGGTCGCCGCGCTCGAGGCGGAACCCCCGCCGCTGGGCCTCGGCGGTCAGCTCGCGCACGCGCTCCTCGTCGCCGAGCGCGCGGTAGAGACCCACGGCGGTGTCGAGGGCCATGAAGACGATGGTGCGGAAATCCGCCTTACGCGCCAGCTCCAGCGCCCGCTCGGCGGCCGCGGCGGCTGCGGCGGCGTCGCCCCACCACCAGGCGATCAGCGCCCGGGTGCGCTGCACCGTGGCCAGCCCCGCGAGGTCGTCGGCGGCCCCGAAGTGGGCCTCGGCCCGGGCGCACCAGCCCTCCGCCTCCTCGAGCTCGCCCCCCTTGATGCAGCACAGCGCCAGCGTGGTGAACGGCCAACCCCACATGTACCAGCTCTCGTCGGTGAGCGCGAGGGCGCGGCGGCAGAGGCGGGCCACCTCGGGGTAGGTGTCGGGGTCGCGGAAGAAGAGGGCCTGGGCCAGAGCGTAGGTCGCCATCGCCTCCTGGTCGGGCGTCAACCCGCCCTCCGCGAGCAGCCGCCGGCCCAGCCGCACCGCCCGGTCGAGGTCGAGACGGCGGAAGTTGAGGTCCACCCGACCGACCCGGACGTTCTTGAGGGTGTAGTCGTCGCCGAGCTCGCGCGCCGCCTCCTCGGTCAGGTCGAGCTCGCGTTCCAACCGCGGCCAGTCGCCGGTGGCCACGCCGATGCGGTAGCGGGTGATCAGCGTCTGGGCGATCAGGCGGGCGCGCGCCTTCCCCTGCGAGAGCTCGAAGGCGCGGTGGAACTGCTCGAAGGCCTCCAGGTAGGCGAAGCCTCGGATCGCCCCCGCGGCCGCTTCCAGCCGCAGCGGCACCGCCCGCTCGGGCATCCCCGCCTGCTCGTAGTGGGCCGCCACCAGACCGGGCGCGGCCCGGTCCTTGATCTGCTCGGCCACCTGGGCGTGCAGCGCCCGCACCGTCTCGGGGTCGAGGTCGCGCAGGGTGGCCTCGCGCACCAGGTCGTGGGCGAGCCGGCCGCGGCGGAACAGGCCCTGGTACTCGAGGACGTCGGCCGCCTCGGCCACCTCCAGCGGCGCCAGCCCCATCACCGTGCCCGCGAGCTGCGGGGAGTAGGCCTCGCCCGCCACCGCCGCCAGCCGCAAGAGGCTGCGCGCCCGCGCCGGAACCGCGCCGATGCGCTGCCGCAGCAGTGCGTACAGGCGGTCGCTTAGCGCAGGGCCGGCCCCCTCGGGCGGCTCCCGCCCCCGGGCCCGCCACGACTCGGAGAGCTGCACGATGAAGAAGGGGTTGCCACCGGTGAAGCGGTGCACCGCCCGCACCCAGGCGTCCTCGGGTTTCGCGCCGTCGCCGAACATGCGGGCGACGGCGTCGAGCGGTAGCGGCTCGAGCTCGACGAGCTCCGCCCCCTGCCGCTCCACCAGCGACTGGATCCAGGCCTGCGCCCGGGGGCTGAGGGTGCCGCTGCGGTAGGCCACGGCCAGGGGGCGCATCAGCCCCAGCGAGCGCAGCTGCATCAACAGCTCCAGGCTGCCCTCGTCGAAGAACTGCAGGTCGTCGACCGCCCAGAACCAGTCCACGTCGTCGAAGGGAGCGAGCAGCTCGCCGATCGCGGCCAGGAAGCGCTGCGGCGAGGGTGCCGAGGGCGGCTCGCCCAGCTCGGGCAGCACCCGCGCCAGCTCCTGCCGCGCCCAGTCCGGCAGCGGGTCGCGCTGCTCCAGCACCACCCGCAGGCCGCGCGCCGCCGTGGCCAGCGGAACCGCGTGGTCCTCGGGCCGCCCCCGCAGCAGCAGCGGCCGCCGCCCCAGGGAGCGCGCGAACTCGTGCAGCAGGCGCGTCTTCCCGATCCCCGGCTCGCCCAGCAGGACCACGTGCCGCCCCTCGCGCCAGGCCTGCCCCATGCGCTCGAGCTCGCGCTCGCGGCCGGCCAGCGGGGCGCGCTTCCAGCGGCGCACCTGCACCTTGCCGGTACGCAGCTCCTCGGCCAAGCGGCGCGTCTCCTGCACCGGGGGCAGCTGCAGCTCCCGCTCCAGGAAGGCGGCGTACTCCTCGTAGAACTCCAGCGCCTTGCGCACCTCGCCCAGCTGCGCGTAGAGGCGCATGACGGCCCGGCAGGACGCCTCGCGCAGGGGGTCGCGCTCGAGCACCCGCCGCTGCAGCGCCAGCGCCGCCCGGGGCTCGCGGCCCGCCAGCCGCTCCGCCTGGGCCACCAAGGCGTCGACGTAGCGCTCCTCGAGGCGCTCGCGTACGATCAGCAGCCAGTCCTCGAACGCCGACGGCACGTCGGCGGCCGTGCCCTCGAGCAGGCGGCCGCGGTAAAGCTCCAGCGCCCGGGCGTAGTCGGCCCGCTCGAGGGCCTCTTCGAAGGCCTGCACGTCGGCGGCGGCCCCCAGCGCGAGCTGCGAGCCGCGGCGCACGACCAGCCCCGGGAAGCGCTGCTCGAGCCGGTGCAGCTCCACGCGCAGGTTGCGCATGGCGTGCTCGTTGCCCCAAAGCAACTCGGCCAGCAGGGTGCGCTCGCTGGGACCCTCGACCGCCAGGTAGGCCAGGATCGCGGGCCGCCGGCGCCCCGCCAGCGGCACCCAGCCACCGCCCACGCGCACCTCCGGCGGCCCCAGCAAGCGTACTTCGCCCGGTTGGCTCACCTTGCCTGATTCTACGGACGCGGCCCCGCCCGGGTCAAACGTCCCTTGTTCCGCTTCTAGCGCAGGGAAACGCCCAGGCGGAACCCCAGGTAGGGCCGGGTCGCGAGCGGCGTGAACCAGAAGCGCTGACCCAGCTGCATCTCCGCGAACAGCCCCACGCTCTTCATCGCGGTGAAGTAGGCCTCGAGCCCCAGCATCGCGTGCCCGTTCACCTCGGGGTCGGCCCTGAGCAGGCTAGCCGTCGCCCCCGCCCCCGCGTAGTAGGCAAGGTCGACCGCCTCGCCGCCGTCGGAGTAGAGCGTGCCCGCGGCCAGCACCAGGTCCAGCGAGACGGCCACCGAGTAGCGCGTGGGGTCGGCCCGCCCGGGCGCCAGGCCCACGCTCATGCGCCACCCCTCGGGGGTCACGAACTGGATGCCGAAGACCTCGGGCCGGCCTCCGTACAGCCCCGCGCCGCCAACGGCCCCGGCTCCGCCGGCAACGGCCAGCAACAGCACCCAAACGATACGTCGCATACGGTCTCTTTTCCAATCCAGTGTAAAACGTCCGCATCGCCTTACAGGTGAGATACCCCGCAAAGGTACGCGCCGGTTCGCGGCGGCAGCGGCCGTTCGGCCCGTCGCCATCGGCATCGCGGCTTGTGACGGTGTTGTGACCTTGGCTGTCTACCTTGACGAATGAGGGGGTGAGAACGATGCGTAGTAGGTCGCTGATCTGGCTGGCCCTGGCGATCGTGCTCGCCGCCTGCGGCGGGCCGACGACGAGCAAGGGGTGCCCGCAACCCGCCGAGTTCGACCATCCGAGCTGCGTCTTCGACGACCCCGGCACCGTCTTCGGGCCCTGAACCCGCATGGGCGAACAACGGGGAGGTGAAGCATGAAGCAGCTGAAGTACGTATTTCTCGGAGCCTTCATCGTGCTCCTCGGCCTTTGGGCCGTGGCGCTTACCGTTCCCCACACCTTCCGGGAGGGGGACGTGATCAGCTCAGCCAAGATCAACGAGGACTTCCAAACCCTGGCCGACGCGGTAACCGTGCTGGAAGCCAAGCTCTCGGCGGTACAGGCGGCGCAGAAGGCGCTGCCCTCGAACGCCGGCGTGCTCGCCTACGCTTACGTCGACAACAACGCTCCGGCGAATAACCTCTACTACGCCTTTAACTCCACGGGTGGCAACGTCAGCGTAACCTACGAAGCCACCGGAACGTACCGGGTCACCTTCGAGAACCTCGATCTGAGCCAGGTTAGCCTGATGCTCGCTGTCGTCGACTCGACCAAGCCCCAGATCTGCACCAACAGTCCTATCGCGAGCAGCACCGACACCGTCACGATCAACTGCTTCAACTACGACGGCACCGCAACGGACACGGCCTTCTACATCACCATCGTGCGCTGACGCGGCGCCGCACCGGCCCCCGCGGACCCGGTCCGCGGGGGCCGGCGATCACACCATACGCGCCCGCCAGTACCCCCACGCCAGCGTAAGAGCGCGCACCGCGTTGATCAGGATCATCCCCCACCACACCCCTGCGAGCCCCCAGCCCATGGGCACGACGAGCAGCATCTCCACCGCGCCCGCGCCGGCGGCCAGCAGCATGGCCGCGGCAAGGAAGCGGAAGCGCTCGGCGGCCATGAAGATACCGTCCCAAACGAAGACCAGGGCGTTGAGGGGCTGCGGCGCCCAAAGCAGCACCCAGACGCCCCCCACCGCGGCCAGCACCTCGGCGTCGTCGGTGAAGACGCGCGGGATCCAGGGCCGGCCCAGCGCCAGCAGCGCCGCGATCAGCACGCCCACCGCCAGCCCCCAGGCGAGCAGGCGGTCGGCCACCGCGCGCACCCGCGCCGGGTCCTCGCCACGGTAGCGCGCCACCAGCGCCTGGGCGGCGATGGCCAGCGCGTCCACCGACATGGCGATGAAGAGCCAAACCTGCCAGGCCACCTGGTGCGCCGCCACGGCCACCGTACCCACGCGCGCGGCCACCGCCGCCGCCAGGGTGATCGCCCCCACCAGGCTGAGGGTGCGCACCAGCATCTCGCCGCCCACCTTCAGGAAGGGCCGCAGCGGGGCCGCGCCCGGCCAGGGCCGCACCGCCCCCAGGCGCTTGAGGTTCAGGTAGAACCAGACCGCGCCGGCGCTCTGGGCCAGCACGCTGGCCAGCGCCGCGCCCAAAAGGCCCATGCCCAGCGGAAAGATGAACAGATAGTCGAGCACCACGTTGGCGGCGTTGACCCAGAAGGTGACCCAGAAGGGCGTGCGGGTGTCCTGGAGGCCGCGGTAGATGCCGTGGGCGGCCATCAGCCACAGAATCGCGAGCCCCGCCAGCGCCCGCAGCCGCAGGTAGCCGAGCGCCAGCGGCTGGACCGCGCCCCCTGCGCCCATCAGCCGCACCAGCCAGGGGGCCAGCAGCTCGAGCACCGCCGTGGCCAGCAGCCCCAGCAGCAGCGCCAGCCACAGCGCGTGCCCCGCCTGCTCCATCGCCGCGCCCCTGCCGTCCGCGCCCAGCGAGCGCGCCACCCGCGGGGTGGTGGCGTAGGAGAGGAAGTTGAAGACGACGAAAAAGAGGCTCAAGAGCGCGGTGGTGATCCCCAGCGCCGCCAGCGGCTCGGCCCCCAACCGCCCCACGAAGGCGGTGTCCGTCATGCTCACCAGCGGCTCGACGGCCAGCGCCCCCAGCGCCGGCAGCGCCAGCCGCACGATCTCGCGGTCGAGCTCGCCCAGCCGCATCAGGGACCCTCCACTTCCAGCTCGCGGACCCCCGGGCTCTGGCGCAAAAAGCTCTCTACGGCGTCCGCCAGACGCTCGAAGCTCTCCCGCCAGACGGCCGCGGCCAGCAGGCCGCCGAGACCGCGCCGCGTCTTGAGAAACACCACGAAGCGGCCGGGTTCGCCGCTGACCGCGCCGCACCCCATCCAGAATCGGCGCCCCTCGAAGACGAGCTCCAGCCGCCAGCCCCAGTCTTCGGGAACGGGCCGGTTCACCTTTACCCCGAGGTCCGCCAGCCCGCGGGCCAGAAACTCCGCCAGCCCGCGCCCTCCCAGACCGGGGTTGACCAGCTCCACCTCGTCGGGTGCGGGCGCGAACGCGTCCGACGCGAACGACCAGACGCGCTCGAGGCTCAAGCCCCCTCCCCCGGCGTCAGCGAGGCCGCCCGCACCCAGAACCCCGGGTAGCGCCGCGCCAGCGCGTCCGCGTAGCGCTCGGCCTTCTCCCGGCTTTCCACGGGGGCGAAGAGGGTGCTGCCGCTGCCGCTCATCAACGCGCCCGCGAGCCCGTGCTCCTCGAGCAAGCGCTTCAGGTCGGCGAGCGGCGGGTAGGCGAAGAAGACCGCCCGTTCCAGGTCGTTGCGCCAGGGCGGCGGCGCGCCCCGGCGCAGTGCGTCCAAAATGCCGGCCACGTCCAGGTCGCCGCCGAAGTCGCCCGGCACCAGCGCGGCGTAGGCCGCGGCCGTGGGTACTTCGAAGGGCGGCCTCACCAGAACGAAGTGGGCTTCCAGCGGCTCCAAGAACGTAAGCTCCTCGCCCACGCCCCGCCCCTCGGCCAGGCCGCCGCGCAGCAGAAAGGGCACGTCCGCCCCCAATTCCCGCGCCAGCGCCAGAAGGTCGACTTCCGCAGGATAGATCTTCCTAAGCCCCCGCAGCACCGCCGCGGCGTCGGCCGAGCCCCCGCCCAGGCCCGCCCCCGCGGGCACACGTTTGACGAGCTCGACCGCCACGCCGCCCGGAGCGCCCGCGGCAGCCAGGTAGGCCTCGGCCGCCCGCCAGGCCAGGTTCTCGGGGCCCTGCGGCGCTTCGAACTCGCCGCCCACGGTCAGCGTCACGCCGCGGCTCTCGGGTCGGAGCCGTACCTCGTCGCAAACGTCCACCGTCGCAAAGAGCGTGTGCAGCTCGTGGTACCCGTCCGGCCGGCGGCCGCGCACCGCAAGGCCCAGGTTCAGCTTGGCGCAGGCGCGCTCGAGGATTCCGTCCACGCCTTTCAGTATGTCACCCGCTCGCATGTGACGCCGGTCCACACCGCGCCGGTGGGCTCTGCTTTAATAAGGCCATGCCCGCCCGCTTCCAGCCGCTGGCCTACGCCCCGCCCGAACCCGGAGAAATGCTTCGGCGCGTCCGCGCCTTCTACGAACGGATGCGCACCCGCCGCAGCGTGCGCGACTTCTCCGACCGCCCCGTCCCCCGCGAGGTCATCGAGCTGGCCATCCGCACCGCCGCCAGCGCCCCATCGGGCGCCAACCAGCAGCCCTGGTTCTTCGTCGCCGTATCCGACCCCGCCACCAAGCGCAAGATCCGCCTCGCCGCCGAAGAAGAGGAGCGCAGGTTCTACTCGGGACGCGCTCCCGGGGAATGGCTCGCCGCCCTCGATCACCTGGGCACCGGCCCCGAAAAGCCCTTCCTGGAAACCGCGCCGTGGCTCATCGCCGTCTTCGCCCAGGCCTACGGGGTGGACGAACGGGGGCGGCGCGTCAAGCACTACTACGTGCAGGAATCCGTGGGCATCGCCTCGGGCTTCCTGATCGCGGCCCTCCACTCCGCGGGGCTCGCCACCCTTACCCACACCCCCAGCCCCATGAACTTCCTGCGCGAAATTCTCGGCCGCCCCGCCAACGAACGCCCGGTCATGCTCGTCGTCACCGGCTACCCCGCAGGGGACGCGCAGGTGCCCGTGATCAGCAAGAAGGCCTTCGATGAAACCGCCCGCATCGTCTGAACCCTTCCTGCCCGAGCGCCTCGACCTTGGCATCGGCAGCGTGGACGGCTACCGCGTCTTCTGGGACGACGTCGCGCTCGTCTGGCAGCGCACCAGCGCCGCCGGCGACGCACTTGAGGAGACCCGGCTCCAACCCGACGAGGCCGCCTGGCGCACCTTCTGGCGCGCGCTGGACGAACTGGACGTCTGGAGCTGGGAGTCCTACTACGAACCCGACTACCCCACCTGCGGCGGCACCCAGTGGGCCGTCTGGATCGAGCGCGCCGGCCGCACCCTCAAGGCCTCGGGCCGCGACGCCTGGCCGCCCGGATTCGAGCGCTACCTGGCGGCGGTGCGCGCCCTTGCCGGCGAACGACCGTTCGGGTGAGCGCAAGGCCCCGGCACGGACACCCGCTGCCGCTCGGGGAGCTCGACACCTTACCCTCCCGCTCGCGTCCCGCCCCCGCGTCGACGAACCCGCTCCGCGTCGCCTGCGCATCCCGGCCTTCATGGCGCGGCACGAACAGGTCATGCAACCTGGGAGGTCCGGAACCTCGCCGCGCGCGCCTCGCCTCCCCGCCCTTCCGTACGAGCGGGCCATGTGGCCCGCGGGATCCCGGATCAAGTCCGGGACAGGTCCGGAGTCTTGCCGGGTGCACGTTCGCGGAGCCGTTCGGTTGAAGTTCCACCGGCAACGTCAGCGTATAGGGTCGCTCGTGGACGGCGGCCACGGCAAGATCCCCGATCGCGGCGCTTCGCGCCTCGTCGGGGATGACGAGGAAGGGAGGTGGGGTGTGGGAGGTGGGAGGTGGGGTGTGGGAGGTGGGAGGTGGGGTGTGGGAGGTGGGAGGTGGGGTGTGGGAAGTGGGAGGTGGGGTGTGGGGAGCGGGGGTTGCGGCCGGGACGCGCAAGACGTTGCGTTACGGGGTTTCCACGGGCCACGGCCCACGGGCTCGTGGTTCGTGGGCCGGGTTGGGATTGGGTCCCGGGTTTTGCTTTGGAGGTTGGTTTGAGTTTGGGGGGGGTTGGGTGGAAGGGAAAAGAAAAAAACCCCCCGCACCGCCCTACTTTCCCAGGACCCTGCGGTCCAAGTATCATCGGCGCTGGCGTGTTTCACTTCCGTGTTCGGTATGGGAACGG
>NZ_JACHEZ010000010.1 GCF_014201675.1 Oceanithermus desulfurans
GGACGGTACTTACGTCACGCCACCTTTCAAGATCCGTGCGCCGGGTAGAGGACCGTGGTCCTTACTGGGCGCAAGACTCAAGATATCAAAGGGGGGAGGGGGAGTCAAGGGGGGCGGGGCGCCCACGCGCGCCTGGAAAGGTGGCAGAATAGGAGGGTGGTCCTGCTCCGCTGGCTCTTCCTCCTGGCGCTCCTCGCGGCGCTCGTCCTGCTCTTGCTGCAGGCGACGGCCCCGAACCCCGACGCCCGCTTCGTGCGGCGGGTGCGGCGCGCCCTCGGCGAGGTGCTGCGCCGCGGCCGGCGGCTGCGGCCGGAAGAGAAGGCGCTGCTCGACGAGGCCCGGAGGCTGACCGCGGCCCTGGAGCGCCTCGACGCCAAGGCCCGCGAGCTGCGCCGCTTTCTCGCGGCGCGCGACCTGGACGCGCTTGCGCGCAGGCGGATGGAGGGGCGCCTCGCGGAGATGGAGGCGCAGCTCGAGTCCGGAGCGGCCCTGCTTGAGCGCCTGGCCGCCGAGCTTTGGGCGCGCGAACCCCTGGACCTCCCCGCGACCGCGGCCCGGCTGAGCCAAACCCGGCTGGGCCTGCAGAAGGCCCTCGAATCGCCCAAAGAAAAAGAAGGGGTAAACTGATGCCGATGAAGCGCCTTACCTTCGTGCTGGCCCTGCTCGTGCTGGTGGCCGCCTGCACGCCGCAAACCCAGACCCCCGCCCCGGAACCCTTCGCCCGGGAGCAGGGACCCGTGGAGTTCTACCCCCACAACATCGGGCTCTACTGGGTCTACCTACCCCAGACCGACCCTCCCGACTACCCCAGCTTCAAGCTGAGCGTGCTGGGCCCGGGACAGTGGGACCAGGAGCCCGCCACCCAGATGCGGTTCGTGGGGCGCGGCCAGGAGCGCGTCTACTTCCGCCGCTTTAGCGAGGCGGGGGTGGAGCTGCTGGGCTTCAAGGAGCAGATCACCCTGACGCGGGTCTCCTTCGACCCCCCGATGCTTGAGTACCCGCCCGAAGAGCTGCTGCGTCCGGGGTACCGCTGGGGCGGGCGCACCGTGACCCAAAGCGTCTTCCTGCTGCCGACCGGCGCACAGGAGCAGGCCACTCTGCAACTCGAGTACAGCTACGAGGTCAAGGGCAAGAGCCGGGTCGAGGTGCCCGCGGGGTTGTTCGAGGCCTTCGTGATCGAACTGACCGTGACCGACGAGAAGGGCAACCAGACCGTGCAGGAGATCTGGTTCGTGCCCCACGTGGGCGAGGTGCGCACCCGCGAGGGCCTGGTCCTCATCGAGAAGAACTTCTAGGAGGGGCGATGCTGCTTAGCCGTATCCGCGGTCCCGAGGACCTGAAGACGCTGTCCGAGGAAGAACTCCACGAGCTCGTCGAGGAGCTGCGCAGCGAGATCATCCGCGTCACCGCCGAGACCGGCGGCCACCTGGCCAGCAGCCTGGGGGCGGTGGAGCTGATCGTGGCGCTGCACCGCGTCTTCGACTCGCCACGCGACCGCATCCTCTTCGACGTGGGCCACCAGGCCTACGCCCACAAGCTGCTCACCGGCCGCCAGGACCGCTTTCACACCCTGCGTCAGGAAGGCGGGCTCTCGGGCTTCACCAAGGTGAGCGAGTCGGAACACGACGCCATCACCGTAGGTCACGCCTCCACCAGCCTGGCCAACGCCCTGGGCATGGCGGTGGCGCGCGACCTCCAGGGGCAGGATCACAAGATCGTGGCCGTCATCGGCGACGGCGCCCTCACCGGGGGCATGGCCCTGGCCGCGCTCAACAAGATCGGCGAGATGGGCAAAGACATGCTCATCGTACTCAACGACAACGAGATGTCGATCAGCCCCAACGTGGGCGCGCTCGCGGGCTACTTCAAGACGCTGCAGGTGCAGAAGTGGGTGCAGGACGCCGAGAAGCTGGGCAAGGGCTTCCTCGAGCGCATCTCGCCGCGGCTCTTCGAGCTGGCCGACCGCGCCAAGGAAGCCACCAAGATGATCCTCCACCAGGAAAACCCCTTCTACGCCTGGAACCTCCGCTACGTCGGCCCGGTGGACGGGCACGACCTGAAGGGGCTCGTCTACCTGCTGGAAAAGCTGAAGGACCTTTCCGGCCCCACCCTGCTGCACATCGTCACCAAGAAGGGCAAGGGGTACAAGGTGGCCGAGGAGGACCCCACCCACTGGCACGGGGCCAGCCCCTTCAATCCTGACGCACCGCAGAAAAAGAAGGGCAGCCACACCTGGTCGCTCGCCTTCGGCGACGCGGTCACCGAACTGGCCGAGCGCGAGGAGAAGCTGGTCGTGCTCACGCCGGCGATGCGCGAGGGTTCGGGGCTGGTGCGCTACGCCCAGACCTGGCCCGACCGCTACCTCGACGTGGGCATCGCCGAGGACGTGGCCGTGACCACCGCCGCCGGCCTGGCGCTGGCGGGGATGAAGCCGGTGGTGGCCATCTACTCGACCTTCCTGCAGCGGGCCGTGGACCAAGTGATCCACGACGTGGCCATCGAGAAGCTGAACGTCGTCTTCGCCATCGACCGCGCCGGGCTGGTGGGCGCCGACGGCCCCACCCACCACGGCGTCTTCGACCTCGCCTTTTTACGCACGGTGCCGGGAATGCAGATCGCCGCCCCCAAGGACGCCCTCGAGCTGCGGGCCATGCTCGCGGCCGCGCTCGAGCAAAACGGGCCGGTGGCGCTGCGCTGGCCGCGCGGGGCGGTGGAGCCCGCCCCCGAGGGGGCCTGGCCCGAGTGCGCCTGGGGCCGCTGGGAGGTGCTCAAGCCCGGTAGCGAGGTCTACCTGCTCGCCTTCGGCAAGACGCTCGGCTACGCCCTGGAGGCGGCCGCCGCCGACCCCCGCGTGGGGGTGGTGAACGCCCGCTTCCTCAAGCCGCTCGACCGCGAAACCCTGGCCGAGCTGGCGGCCGGTCGCGCGCTCGTGACCGTCGAGGACCACCAGCTCGCCGGCGGCTTCGGCGCCGCGGTGCTCGAGGCCCTGGAGGAGCTGGGCCTCCGCCCCGAGGTGCGCCGCCTCGGCCTGCCCGACCGCTTCACCGATCAGGGCAAGGTCGAAAGCCTGCACGCCCGAGCCGGCATCGACGCCGCCGGGATTCGGCGAGCGCTGGCGGAGCTGGGCGTGAACGTGAACGTCTCCGCGCCGCGCGCGGGCTAGGCTTCCAGGTTCCAGACCCCGGCCTCGATGCGCAGCGTCCGGGTCCAGCCCTCCGGGGCGTGGGTGCCGCTGAGCACCGCCTGCGGCAGCTGGGCGGCGTAGGCCAGCAGCGCCGCCTGGCGGCGGGCATCGAGCTCGGCCGCGAAGTCGTCGACCAAAAGCAGCGGCGGCTCGCCGTGGTGCTCGGCCAGCAGCCGGTGCTCGGCCAGGCGCAGCGCCAGGGCCACGCTG
Organism: Oceanithermus desulfurans; assembly: GCF_014201675.1. Taxonomy (NCBI): domain Bacteria; kingdom Thermotogati; phylum Deinococcota; class Deinococci; order Thermales; family Thermaceae; genus Oceanithermus; species Oceanithermus desulfurans. Next base: position 3,395 of record NZ_JACHEZ010000010.1, read on the forward strand.
CGCGCCTCGCCGCGGCTCGCGAACTTGACCGCGTCGAGGCTGCCCAGCAGCAGCCGCACGTCGTCGCGGTGGGGCCCCGCCAGGGTGACGCCGCGTTCCAGCTCTTCCTGCAGGTTGGCCTCCAGCACCTCGGCGAGCCGTTCGGGTGGGGCGGTCTCACGCAGCTCAAGCTCCAGCGGCGCGGCGTCGAGCTCGCGGTAGGCCGCGGCCGCCAGCGGGGCCAGGCGCTCGAGGATGCGCCGGCGCCAGTGGAGCACCTGCTCGCCGTAGCCGGCCAGCCGCTCGTTCCAGACCCCCAGGCCGCGGGGGCTCGTCCGCAGGGCGGCGTTGCGCTGGCGCAGCGTCTTCTCGTAGGCCGAGAGCAGCGCCCGGTAGCGGGGCGAGAAGCGCATCAGCGCCAGATCCAGCCAGCGGCGGCGTTCTTCGGGACCGCCGCGCACCAGGGCGATGTCCTCGGGGCGGATCCAGACCGCCCCGGCGTACTCGGAGAGTTCGCGCAGACTCGCGGGGGCCTCGTTGAGGCGGATCTCGCGGCCGCCGCGGCCGAAGCGCTGCTCGAAGCGCACCACCCCCAGCTGGGTCTCCACCTCGGCGAAGAGCCGCGCCTCGGGCGCGCCGAAGCGCACCCGGTCGGCCAGCGCCCCCCGCACCTCGCCGCCGAGGGCCAGGAAGATGGCCTCGAGCAGGTTGGTCTTGCCGCTGGCGTTGGGGCCCACCAGCGCCAGCGGGCCCGGCGGCAGCACCAGCTCCAGGCTCGCGAGGTTGCGGAAGTTCTGCTGGCGCAGCCGGGTGAGGATCATAGGGCGCGGCGGATGGCCTCCACGTCCACGTCGGTGTAGCCGTAGAGGGTGACCTCGAGGTCGTCGGGGGCGCGCTTGAACTCCTCGATCATGATGCGGGCCACCTCACCAGCGTCGAGGCCGCCCACCCCGGTGCCGAGGAGCGGAAAGGCGACGGTGGCCAGACCCAGCTCGCGGGCCTTCTCCAAAGCGGCGCGGGTGGCCCGCCGCACGCTGTCGTAGCTGGCGGGCTCGGAACCCAGCACCGCGGCGTGGATGACGTACTTCACCGGCAGCCGCCCCGCGCCCGTGACCGCCGCCTCGCCCACGCGGATGGGGCCGTGGCGGTCGCACTCCTCCTGGATCGCGGGTCCGCCCTTGCTGCGGATCGCCCCGGCCACGCCGGAGCCGAGGATCAGCCGGTCGTTGGCGGCGTTGACGATGGCGTCGCCATCGAACGTGGTGATGTCCCCCTTGGCTATGCGAATCAGCGCCACGCCTTCATTCTAGCCTCGCCTGCTAGCATGGGGGCGTGGGCGAAAACCGCGCCGGAGAACTGCTGGGCCAGCTGCTGAAGCGCTACAAGCTCGAGGCCGGGCTGCGCCGCGGGCGGGTGCTGGCGCTGTGGCCCGAGATCGCCGGCGAGATGCTGGCGCGGCTGACCGAGCCGATCCGGCTCGAGCGCGGCGAGCTGCTGGTGCGCGCCGAGAGTGCGGCGCTGGCGCACCAGCTCACCTACCAGCGCGAGGAGTTCGTGCGCCGCTACGCCGCCCGGCTGGGCGAGGGCACGGTGACGAACGTGCGCTTCGTGACCGGACGGCCCCAGGTGCCCGCGGCCGTCGCCGAGCCGCCGCCCGCGCCGGAGCCTGTGGCGCTGCCGCTCGAGCTGGCCCGTAAGCTGGAGCGCTGGACGCGCTCCGTCCCCGAAGAGCTGCAGCAGGCGGTCGAGCGCGCCGGACGGGCGGTGCTGGCGGCGCAGCTGCAGCGGGAGGGCGACGCCTGCGCCGTCTGCGGCCGCAGCGGCGAGGCGACCCCCTGCCGCTTCTGCGCGGCGCTCTTGGAAGACCCGCTGGTGCGGCGGGCGGCCCGCCGGATCGAACGCGAGCCCGAGGCCGAGCCGCTCGCCGGCGATCTGCTCGCCGCCGCCCGCTGGCTGGCCGCCGAGCGCCTGCGCGGGCAGATCGAGGAGCTCGCCCCCCAGGTGACCCGGGAGCCGCGGCTGGGGCCGCTCTTCCAAGACCGCGTCGAGCGCTTCGCGCGGGTCCCGGTCGCGGGCGCGACCCCCGCCGAGCGGCTGTCGCGCCTCTCCCCCGCCGCCCGTTCCCTGGCAAAGCCGCGCTAGTCCCGAGTATCCTGAAACCAAGGGCCGCCGCGCGCGGCCAGGGGAGGACACCATGGGAAAAGGCGGTGACACCCGCATCCACGCTGGCAAGATCTGGCTCAACGGCGAGCTGGTGCCGCAGGAAGAGGCCAGGGTGAGCGTGCTGGCCCACGCCCTGCACTACGGCACCAGCGTCTTCGAGGGCATCCGCGCCTACGAAACCGACGAGGGTCCGGCCATCTTCCGACTAGAGGAGCACGTCGAACGCCTCTTCCACTCCGCGAAGATCCTGCGCCTCGAGATCCCCTACACCCCGGAGCAGATTGCGAACGCGATCGTCGAGACGGTGCGCACCAACGGCTGGAAGTCGTGCTACATCCGCCCGCTCGCCTGGTTCGGAGCCACCTCGCTGGGGGTCAACCCGCTGCCCAACAACCCCGCCGACGTGATGATCGCCACCTGGGAGTGGGGCGCCTACTTGGGCGAGGAGGCCGTCCGCAAGGGCGCGAAGCTGGTCGCCAGCTCCTGGCGGCGCTTCCCCGGCGACGTGATGCCCGGCAAGGCCAAGGCCGGTGGCAACTACGTCAACAGCGCCCTGGCCAAGATGGACGCGCTGGCCGCCGGAGCCGACGAGGCGCTTCTGCTCGACAAGGAGGGCTACGTCGCCGAGGGTTCGGGCGAGAACCTCTTCTTCGTCAAGAACGGCGTGATCCACGCGATCGAACACTCGGTCAACCTGCCCGGCATCACCCGCGACTCGGTCATCGAGATCGCCGAGGACCTGGGCTACGCGGTCAAGGAGGCCTACCGCGTGACCCGCGAGATCCTCTTCACCGCCGACGAGGTCTTCATGACCGGCACCGCCGCCGAGGTGACCCCGGTCTCGATGATCGACCACCGCCCCATCGGCACCGGCAGCGCCGGCGAGCTGACGATGCAGCTGCGCAAGGTCTACCTCGAAGCGGTCACCGGGAAGCGGCCCGAGTACCGCAAGTGGCTGACCTTCGTGAAGTAGCGGCCGCGACCTTCCGGCCCCCGGCCCCCGGCCGGGGGCGCTTCATTCGCCGGCGTCCACCTGCAGCCGCGAGGCCCGCCCCCACATCACGAAGATCCAGGCCACGACCAGCAGCCCCGCGCTGAAGACGTAGGGGGCGGTGTGGGCGACGTTCTGGTAAAGCCAGGTGCCCGCCAGCGGCCCCAGCATCCGCCCCAACGCCTGGGCGCTCGAGTTGAGCCCCGCCACCGCCCCCTGCAGCCCCTCGCCCACCGAGAGGCTGAGGGCCGCGGTCACCGCCGGGGCCGCCAGCCCCTGGCCCAGTCCCTGCAGCACCAGCGCCAGCGTGAGCCAGGAAAAGCCCGAGGCGAAGACGAAGATCAAGAAGCCCACGGCCGCGATGGGGATGCCGCTTTTCAGCATCCCCATCGCCGGCCACTTGAACTTGCGGATCAAGAAGCCCTGCACGAAGACGGCCACCAGCCCGTAGATCACCAGCGCGATGCCCACGGCCCGCGCCGTGCCCTCGGGGGTCAGCCCCAGGCGGTCCTGGAAGTAAAAGGCCACCGTGGTCTCCATGGCCACCGAGCTCAGGCTCACGGCGAGGCCCACGACCAGGAGCGGCAGCACCCGCGGGTCGAGAAAGCTGAGCGAGGGCGGCTTGTGCAGGTGCACGTGGCGCGCGGGCTCGGGCAGCATGAACCAGACGAAGATCGCGTTGAAGAGGGCCAGCGTGGCCGAGAAGTAGACGGGCACCAGCAGGCTGATCCCCGCGAGGGCGGCGCCGATGGCCGGTCCGAAGATCACCCCCAGCCCGAAGGCCGCGCCGATCACGGCCATCCCCGCGGTGCGGTCGGCCTTGCCGGTCACGTCGGCCACGTAGGCCTGGGCGGTGGGCAGCGTGGCCGAGGAGAAGGTGCCGCCGAACAAGCGCGCCGCGAGCATCAGGCCGTAGATCAGGCCGGTGCCGAGCGCGCCCGCGAGCCCCAGCTGGGCCACGAAGGCGAAGGCGAAGAACGAGATCGAAAACCCGAGGATGCCCATGAGCAGGATGGGCTTGCGCCCCTTCACCTCGCTGAGCCGCCCCCAGTAGGGCGCCAGCAGAAACTGCATCAGCGCGTAGGCGGTGGAGAAGGTGCCGACCTGGAACTCGCTGAGCCCCAGCTCGCGCGCCAGCGGCGCCACGATGGGAAACAGCACCGAGAGGCCGAGCATGCTGTTGAAGAGGGTGAGGAAGAGGAGCGCCATCGGGCTCATAGACGGCATTCTACGCTTGCTGATAACCTGTTTCAATAACGATCCTCACCTGGAATTCGCGGATACTGCGGGCGTACGAGGAGGCCCTTATGATCAGCAGCACCCTTTCGAACGCCCTCAACGAACAGATCGGGCACGAACTCAGCGCCCACAACCACTACCTGGCCATCGCGGTCTACTTCGCGCACCGCTCGCTCGACGGCTGGGCGGACTTCTTCTTCCGCCAGGCCGAGGAGGAACGCGGCCACGCGATGAAGATCCTGCACTTCCTGCTCGACAACGACGTGGCCCCGCGCATCCCCCAGGCGGCGGAGGCAAAGCCGGCCTTCGCCGACGCGGTGGAAGCCGTGGCCAGCGCGGTCAAGGCCGAGCGTACGGTCACGACCCAGTTCGAGGCCATGATGGCCATCGCCCACCAGGAGAACGACTACCGCGCGGTGCCGCTTCTGCAGTGGTTCCTGAACGAGCAGATCGAGGAGGAGGCCACAATGGGCAAGCTGCTCGACCTGGTGCAGAGCGGCATCAACCTCTTCCAGGCGCAGGACTACCTGCCCACGCCGCACGCCGGCGAGGGCGGGGCCGAAGCGGGGGCGTGAGCGCCTCTGCGACGCTGGGCGGAGGCTGCTTCTGGTGTCTGGAAGCGGCCTTCCGCCCCTTGAGGGGCGTGCTCGAGGTCACCCCCGGCTACGCCGGCGGCCGCACCCCGCACCCGACCTACGAAGAGGTGTCCGGCGGCGCCACCGGCCACGCCGAGGTGGTGCGGGTCGCCTTCGACCCGGAAGTGATCGGCTACGAACAACTGCTCGACGTCTTCTTCGCGGTGCACGACCCCACGACCAAGGACCGCCAGGGCTACGACGTGGGACCCCAGTACCGCTCGATCATCCTGTACGAGAACGAGGCGCAGAAAGAAGCGGCCCGGCGCAAGATCAAGGCGCTCTCGGGTCTCTTCAAGCCGCGCGTCGTCACCGAGGTGGTGCTGCTCGAGCGCTTCTGGCCCGCCGAGCCGGAGCACCACCGCTACTACGACAAGTACCCGCAGGACCCCTACTGCCAGGCGGTGATCGCCCCCAAGGTGAGCAGGGTGGTGCAGACCTTCCGGCCTTTGCTGAAATGACGCGGAGCCGCCGGGGTCGTCAGCCTCGCCGGTGACGCGACCCGGATCCCCGTACGCGACCCGGATCACCCGGTCGGCGTCGAAGCCGGGAACGGCCTTGCGGATCGTAGCGGTGGGGCGATGGTTGGATGTACAGTTCGCGGTGACGGGGACGGCGACTCCCGGGGTCAAACATGGCTGTACTCCTCGTTGCCTCGTCTGGCAACGGACTATTGGCTACCCTTATTACGTGCATCCACATATAATGAACCTACCTATGGCAAAATCCAGTACGAAGCTCGATCTTGCTCTACAAGTCCTCAGAAGGTTCGACCCAGCACCCGTTTTGACAAGTTTACAGCGAAAAAAGGCTCTGGTGGTTGCGCGGAAAGCGACACGTGAAGTGCCAGCCTATCGGGAGTTCTTGAAAACTCAGGGCTTGGAGCCCAAAGATGTTGAGGAGATCTCATGGTCGCAATGGGACCAACTCCCCATCACGGATAAAGACACTTATATTCGCAAGTACCCACTAGAGCACCGCTGCCTAAACGGCAACCTACCAATGCGCGGAAAGATAGACGAGAGTGGCGGGGCCTCTGGGCAACCTACCGAATGGGTCCACTCCCTGGAAGAAGAAGGCCCGCTATTGGAAACCATCGGGCTTTACCGAAAAATCTGGTGGCCAGATGCGAGGGAAATCATCCTGGTCAATGCCTTTAGCTGCGGGCCCTGGAGCGGCGGTGTCACGCTAACCCTGCTCCTTCGCAACGACATGCTGGTCAAAACCGTCGGCACCGATATTGAAGGAGTTCTTCAAACCTTACGGTCGTTCGGGACGAAATATCAGTACATTATCTCCGGCTATCCGCTTTTCCTATCTGAAATCCTCAAAAGAGACTTTCCTTGGAACAATTACCGGATTGATCTGATTACCGGCGGGGATGCTCATAGTATAGGGTGGCAACAACAAGTAGAAAGGCAAATTAACGGACGGGTGGTCTCAGCATATGGCGCAAGCGACATTAATGTTGGCCTAGGTGTTCAAACGCCCTTGACCCATGCCATTCGTTCAGCCCTTCTTCATGAAGAAAAGCTGCGTCACCGGCTCAGCTGGTACGGGGAAGCTCCAATGATCTTTCAATATAATCCCTTAAATATTCTAGTAGAACAAAACGAACGAGAACTCGTAATGACTTACTTGACCCCCCTTAAAGCTCACCCAATCGTAAGGTATAACATCCACGATGAGGGTAAAGTCTTTACCTACCAAGAACTGCGTGCGCTCGTTGTTTCACAAGCGCCCGCACTCAAGGTGCTGTTTGAAGAGAGCCACCTGAGATTACCGTTCCTTATCGTTGAAGGTAGAAGCGACGGCGCGCTCAGCTTCGACGGCGCAAACGTCCAACCCAACCAGATTGAGGACATTCTGTCCGGGGTGCCCGAGGTTAACCGCTTCAAAATGCTGCGCCGAGAAATCCCTCCTCATTTCGTTATTCTTATTGAAGTTGAAGGAGCCTCATCCGTTGACGAATCCTTGCGTGAGCACCTTTCGCAAACCCTAACAAAGGAACTGGCGAGACGGAATCGAGACTTCGCGGAAAGCCTTGAGGTAAATCCCGCGCTTGTGCCGCACGTAATATTGCTCCGCTCCCAACACCCCATCTTCGGAATGGACGACCGAAAATACCGTTGGGTGGTAAAAGAAGAAGTACTGGCCCAATACTCGATTCCCCTCCCTTCTCCCTAACCCCCAGCCGTTGGTAGCCTACTCCGCAAGAGAAGTGGTATGGCAACCTATACCAAACTTATTCGAATTCACTTAGAGAAGTAACAATCAAAGCTTCTGCAAAGGGTAGCCAATTAAGTAACCGTGAGAACGAGCTCTAGAAGTTCCTAATAGATTATCTTGGCGTTTTGCTCCCGATCCGGACCAACAACGCCCCTTTAGGCATTGTTGTATTGAATATGCGTTTCTGTAAATCGCCTGCAGTGACGACGCCCATACGCGCTACGCGCGATTCTTGAACGGGCAGTGTGCCGGTAGGAAATCGCACCATGCGGCCGCCATGTATGCCCAAAGTAAACAGCCCCCGGGAGCATCCTCCCGGGGGCGGTGGCCCTACGCAGCTAACGGTGCCGCAGGTGATACGACTTCACCCGGGTCAGCTGGTGGTAGCCGAGCTCCGAGAGGGTGATGCCGCGGCCGGTGTCCTTGACGCCGGTCCAGGCCAGGGCGGGGTCGAGGTAGTCGGCCCGGTTCATGAAGACCGTTCCGGTCTCGATCCTTGCCCCCAGCCGCTCGGCCCGCTCCAGGTCACGCGTCCACAGCGAGGCGGTGAGGCCGTACTTGCTGTCGTTCATCAGCTCGAGCGCTTCCTCGTCGCCGCCGACCTTCATGATGCCCACCACCGGGCCGAAGGTTTCTTCGGTCATCACGCTCATCTGATGGTTGACGCCCACCAGCACCTGCGGAGCCAGGTAAGGCGTGCCCGCTTTGGCCGCCGGGAAGAGGCCGGGGTCGATGAGCGCCTTCGCCCCCTTGCTGACAGCCTCCGCAATCTGCTCGCGCACCCAGTCGGCCGCCGAGGTGCGCACCAGCGGGCCCAGGGTGGTCTCGGGGTCGGTGGGGTCGCCCAGCTTGTACTGCTTGACCAGCTCGACGTAGCGCTCGACGAAGGCGTCGTAGACCTTCTCGTGGACGTAGATGCGCTCGATGGCGCAGCACGACTGGCCGGCGTTGAAGAAGGCGCCGTCCACGGTGTTCTCCACCGTGAAGTCGAGGTCGGCGTCCTCCATGACGTAGGCCGGGTCCTTGCCGCCGAGCTCGAGCCCCGTACCGATAAAGCGGTCCGAGGCCTCCTTCACGACCGCGTGCCCCCCCGGCACGGAACCGGTGAAGGCCACGAAGTCGATGCGTTCGTCGGCGATCATCCGCGCCACCGCTTTGTGCCCGGTGTGCAGGTACTGGAAAACCCCCTCCGGCAGCCCCGCGGCGTCGAAGGCCTCCTGGTAGCGCTCGGCCACCAGCGGCGTCTGGGTGGACATCTTGAGGATGACCGTGTTCCCCGCCACCAGCGCCGGCACCACGCTGTTGACCGAGGTAAGCCAGGGGTTGTTCCAGGGCGCCAGCACCAGCACCGTGCCCAGCGGCTCGCGCCGGATGAAGCGGGTGAACCCCTCCAGCGGTTCCGGTACCAGGTCGGCCAGAGCCTTGGGGGCGATGCGGATCATGTATTCGGCGCGCTCCTTGAAGCCGCGGGTGATCTCGAAGGGGGTGTGGGCGATGGGGCGGCCCATCTGCCAGGTGAGCTCCTCGGCGAGCAGGTCCGCGCGCTGGACCAGGTAGTCCACGGCCCGCTGCACCAGCGCCTGGCGCTCCTCCAGCGGCAGGGCGCGCCAGCCTGCGCGGGCCCGCGCCGCCCGCTCGAGCGCGGCTTCGATCTGCGCCTCGCTCGCAACCTCGCGCTCGACGTAGACCGAACCGTCCACCGGGCTGATCGTCTTGAACTTGGGCATGGCTCGCTCCTACTCCGGCGTGACGTAGGCGGCGGTGATGCCGCCGTCCACGCGCAGGTCGGCTCCGGTCATGTAGCTCGACTCGTCGGAGGCCAGAAAGAGCGCGGCCCCCGCCATCTCGCTGGCTTCGCCGAAACGGCCCATGGGAATGTGCACCAGCCGCCGCTGCTTCTTCTCCTCGGTGTCGAGGAACTTCATCAAGAGCTCGGTGCGCAGGGGGCCGGGGCTAAGGGCGTTGACGCGGATGTTCTCGCGCGCGTGGACGACCGCCAGCTCGCGGGTCATCGAGAGCACCGCGCCCTTGCTGGCGGTGTAGGCGACCTGAGGGGTCGCCGCACCCAGGGTGGCCACGAAGGAGGCGGTGTTGATCACCGAGCCGCCGCCCGCGCGCCTGAGCGCCGGGATGCCGTACTTGCAGCCCAGGAAGACGCCCTTGGCGTTGATGGCCAGCGTCAGGTCCCAGACGTCCTCGGGGGTGCTGATGGCGTCGCCATCGGAGGAGATCATCACCCCGGCGTTGTTAAAGAGCACGTTCAGCCGGCCGAAGGCCTTTTCCGTCTCGGCCACCATCCGCTCGGCGTCGGCGGCCTTGGAGACGTCGGCCTTGACGAAGATGGCCTGCCCGCCTTGCTGGCGTATCTGCTCGGCCACCGCCTCGCCCGACGTTTCGTCGATATCCACCACGGCCACGGCCGCGCCTTCGCGGGCAAACAGCAACGCCGACTCCTTGCCGATACCGCTGCCCGCGCCGGTAATGAGGGCTACCTTGTCCTTGAGTCGCATACGCACCTCCACGCCTCAGGCTACACCGACGAATCGGGGTGTTTCGCCCTAGGCTACGCCAGGTCCAGGACATTGAGCTCGGGGAAGTACCGCCTAAAAAACCGCGCGTCCAGGGTTGTAAAGACCGGAGTGTACCCCTGCCCCACTTGTGCAAGTGCCTGTGCCCCGATCAGGAAGTCCGCGAGGATCCGCCTGGGTCTTCCCCCGCCCGACCTCCTCCGGCGCTCCACGTACCGCGCGAAGCGTTCGGCGGCCAGCTCCCAGACCCTGGGGGTGTCCAGCGAGGAAAAGACCGGCCGGAGCCGGTACTGTTCTATGAATTGCTTTACCGCCCCGGCCCCGGGCAGGGCGAGGAGCTCGGCGTACACGGCCGCCGGAAGGACCAGGGGGTCGGAGCCGCGCGCCTCGAGAAAATCCAACGCCGCCTCGTGGTGGACGTCGTTACGGTTCAGGGCAGCGATCACCACGTTGGTGTCGAGGCTGATGACTTCATAGGTCATCGTCGTTCCCCCGAAGCTCGCGCACGTAGGCAGCGGCGTCGGTCCCTGCGGCTTCGCCAAGGGTCTCGAGCTCCCCGCGAGTTTCCCTGGCCAACCGCGCGAGCACCTCCCGCACCGGCGGACGGGTGATCTTGAGGACGATCCGCCCTTCCTCGACCCCAACCTCCAGCACGTCCCCTGGTTTGATGCCCAGCGCCCTGCGCACCTCGGCGGGGAGGGTGATCTGGTAGCGGCTGGTTACGGTAGTCGTAGGCATGCTCTTATTGTAAGGCATATGTTGCCTTGCATTCTATGCCTTGTATTTGCGCATGTGGTGCCGAAGTCTCCGCGTGTTCGAAACCGCCGGAAGCGCCGCGGAATAGGACGTTCTTTCCTGGGCCCGCTTCTCGTTGCAGATAATCCGCTCCCACGTCGGATCGTGTAGCGGGGGGTTTGGCGCGTTTTCCTACTTATGCACGAGGTCCCTGCGTCGGAGACCTGTCCAGCTCAGGGATGGCAATCCGGCTGCAAGATGGCCCGGACCATGGGCAGCATCGCCTCCCGCCAGCGCCCCGCCGCCTCGTCGTAAAACTTGTTGGCCTGGTTGACGGCAAAGGGGATGCCGGCCTCCCTCAGCGCGCAGCTCACGAATGTGGCGAAGGCGACCTGTTCGGGAACGGTGTAGTCGTCGCCCTTGTTGTAGTTGCCGGGCATCCAGGCGCCCACCCAGATGTAGTGGCCGGTGGCGCGCTGCCACGCCAGGGCGAGGGCTATCTTGTCGAAAACTAGCTGTTCATCCTCAGGCGTGCCACCGGTCCACTTCTTCTTGGGGTTGTCTTTGGAAGTCCCGGCGGCGTAGAAGTGCCACTCGACCATCAGGTAGGGGTCACGCTCGAACAGGGGGTCGAGCTCGTGCAGGTACTCGGGCGCCGAGCGCAGCCGCGGCGAGACGAAGACGATGCGGGTGGGGTTGCTGGCGCGCACGGCGGCCAGGGTGCGGCGGTAGAGGTCGAGCAGCTTCCCAGGCTCGCGGTTCAACCGGTCGGTGACCTCGATGATCGGGTCGAAGGAAAGCTCGGGCGGATAGCCCCGGAAGCGTCCGGCGACGGCACGCCACCAGGACGACCCGGTCGTGGTTTTGCGGGCTGGGGTCTTCCTTGAAGCAGGCCGCCTGGTAGGCGACGATCGGCGGCAAGCCCAGCTCGAGGGCATCGCTCACCACCCGCTCCAGATGATCCAGCAGCTCGGGTGGCGTCCTCGCGCACGCGGATGCGCACGTGGTCGAAACCCATCCGCTTGAAGGCCCGAGCCTCGTCCCGCCGGTAGAGGCGCATGCCCCGGGGCGTCTTGGCCCAGTCCACGTCGACGCCGACCCCCAGGAGGCGCTGGTAGCTGCGGGGGCTCACGGGTGCCCCGGCGTGCGCGTGGGGTGCGGCAAGCAGCAGCAGCCCAAGCCAAAGAACGATCCGCCGCATGCCCTTCAGGCCACACCCGCAACGGGCCCGCTCCCACGCGGATACGGCGTGAACTAACTTGACTTAGCTAAGAACTTAGTTTACATTGACTTTATGGACAAACAGGTCAACGTGCACATGGCCAAGACCCATCTGTCCCGGCTCCTCGAAGTGGTGCTCCTTGGGGAAGAGGTCGTAATCGCCCGCAGCGGCAAGCCCGTAGCCCGTCTGGTGCCTGTACAGGAAACTCCTTCCCGGCGTACCCCGGGCACGGCCCGTGGCCTCGTGCGCATGGCGGACGACTTCGACGCGCCGCTCCCTGCAGACCTCGCGGAGGCCTTTGGGCCGTGAGTCGCCTCCTTCTCGACACCCACGCCTTTCTCTGGTGGATTTCCGACGACCCGCGCCTTTCCCCCGCCGCGCGCGAGGCCATCGCCGACGGGGCCAGCGAGGTCTACCTGAGCGCCGTCAGCGTCTGGGAGATGGTGATCAAGATGGGCCTCGGCCGGCTGGAGCTTCCGGAAGACCTCGAGTCCTTCCTGGCCCGCCAGCTGCAAGCCAACGGTTTTCGCCCCCTGGCCATGACCCTGCCCCACGCGCTGGCGGTGCGCCACCTTCCCGACGTGCACAAAGACCCCTTCGACCGCCTCCTCGTAGCCCAAGCACGGCATGAGGAGCTGGTGCTCATAAGCGGCGACGAAGCCGTGCAACGCTACCCTGTTTCCGTGATCTGGTGAGCTAGATCCGCTCGAAGTAACGCTTGTGGCCCTAATTGGCGATCGCTTCCTCGCAAACCTTCATTACAAACTCGAACGGCGCAGGGATACATTCACGACTCATGATCCCGGGAAAAGCGGGATCAGCAATTGCCCTTCCTCATCGATCTCCCACTCGATGTTCGGAAACTTCCACCCTTCTCCCAGTGGCTCAGCCTGGCTCGCTGAGAAGCTCCGGTAGTGGCCGCTGTTCTTCCAGGATGCGAAGCTTTGTTGACGTCGCTCCGCACTCTTTCTCAACACGCTACAGAAAGGCTGGTATACATGAGCCATCTTTTCATTGCGAGAGCCAAATTTCGTGCGCAGCACCGGGGCCACACCGACGGGGGAGCACAGGCCCCTGTAGGTTCCGTCCGCAACGAATCGGGTCGCACCGAGTAGGAGGTCTGTCGCCTGCAGAAGCTCGCTGTCCCCGCGCTCGCGTATGTCTGCCTCACATCTGCTCGGATTGGAGTCTACCGCACGGATCTCAAACCCCGGGGCGATGGAGAACCCGGGACGAAGCTCTGGCTTGAGGCGCTCTATCACGCGCATCTCGTCAATGGGCCTACGAAGGTGCTCGTCCCCGTCCAGAACCAACCCAAGTACTTCCACCTCAACGCTGGCAAAAACATGGTCAAGTCCTGTGTATCCGTAGTGCAACACACCTTTGATGGCCATCCGCATGAGAGTCTCGAAGTATTTGAGCTTCCTCTCAGGATCGTCCCCTGAATAAAACTCCCTCAAATACGGTGTGTTAGGCGGAAAAAAGAGTGCTCCAAAGCGAAAGAATGGGTAGGGGAGCTCACCTCTTGGTCCCTTTTGCCGGAGAGAATCGCAGGAAAGGTCAAGAACCCGTCTTCCGTATGCTTCTCGCTTGCTCCACTCCTTGCCCGTCATCTCCGAGGTGTGGAGCTCGCCATCGTACTTGATCTCTGTGCGTATCGCCTGAACCTGAGATAGGAACCCCTCTCTGGGTAAAAGCTGTTGAGCGGGTGTAATAACTTCTCCGAACAAAGGTGAATCTTCAGGCGGCCACTCAAGAGTCAAGGTCTCAGGCACAACCAGGATGCCGTGGGCATGTCGCTTGCCCTCAGGCAACTCGGCTTTCTTAGTCTCATCATGATAGAGCCATACCCTGAGAATGGCATTGGGTTTTATATTTGCCATCACTTCAGTATTGCTCAAAAACAGCGAGGCAAGTCGCGAAATTTGAACCATACCGGCGCAATTACAATGCGGAACTTATTACGGATGGACAATCCCCGGATGATAGCGGTAGAAGTATTCAAGGCACGTATAATTTTGGTTATCACAACATATTTTGACAGCATATCAAAACCAAACTTTGATGTATCACAAATACGACACGGTGCATTCTTGTTGGCTCGTGGGTTCTATGAGTAGGACGGCGACTGCGATACCAAGGTTGAATACACTCAACCTTGATGCATATCACTCCTCTAGCTGTGTAGTCCGACCACGTTGTTCACACTAACCCCCAAGCGTGAGATCGGCGCCTGGTAGCCCAGGCTGCTGTGGGGGCGGTGCCAGTTGTAGTAGTGAAGCCACCGGGGAAGGCGGGCTGCCCGCTCCTCCGAGCTCTGGTAGACGTGAGCATAAGCCCACTCACTCAGCAGGGTGCGGATGAAGCGTTCCACCTTCCCGTTCACCCTCGGCGTATAGGGCGGCGTGGTCCTGTGCCGGATGCCCAGCCACCGGAGCACCCTTTGGAAACGCTTGGATTGGAAGATCCGGGCGTTGTCGGTCATCACCGCCTGCACCCGGATGCCCAACCTCCGGTAGTGGCGGAGGGCAGAAAGCAGAAAGGCGACGGCGCTCTCTTTTCGCTCGTTCTCCTTCGTCTCCACGTAGGCCAGCCGGCTGTGGGCGTCCACCGCGGCGAAGACGAAGGCGTAGCCGGCCTTTGGTGAAGCCTGCCTCCTGTCCCCCGTCACCCGGTGCCCGGGGCTACGGAAGCGGGCCAGCTTCTTGGTGTCCAGGTGCAGGAGCACGCCGGGAGCCTTTACCTCGAAGCGCTTGGGCAGGGGCTTGGGTTCCAAAACAGAAAGGCGGTTCAGCCCCCGGGCCTTGAGGACACGAGCCACCGTACTCTTGGAAAGGTTCAGCTTGAAAGCGATGGCGTGGTAGGTCCAGCGGCGCCTGCGGAGCTCGACGACCCGGCGGCGTAGACCCTCATGGGTTCTTCTTGGACTGCGGCAGGGACGTGAACTGCGGTCGTAGAGACCTGCTTCGCCTTCTTCACGAAAACGCCTGAGCCACTTGTAGGCCGTCCTCGGGCTCACCCCCTGGGCCTTGGCAACTTCCCTTACCGGCAGGCCCTCGTGGATAATACGAGACACAAGGATGCGTCTTCCCTCGAACGTTAGTCGCGCGTTCTTGTGGCTGTTCACTGGGGCTTGTCCCCGCGAAGGCGGGGGCCCCTCCTCTCGTGCCAAAAGCCATTCCTTCACAGGCACCAGGGTACGGGGTTCCAGTGAACAACGTGTTGGGAGGTTACATCAGCAAAGCCCCTTTGGGGTCCAGTGATAACTAAATCCGCTCGAAGTAACGCTTGCGGTCCCAGTCGGTCACCGCCTGCTCGTAGGCCTTCCACTCGGTGCGGAAGAAGTGCAGGTAGTGGGCGTGCACCTCCTCGCCCAGCACCCGGCGGGCGAGCTCGCTGGCTTCGAAGAGGTCGGCGGCCTCGCGCAGGCTGTAGGGCACCCGCGGCAGCTCGGCCGCAGCGTAGACGTCGCCCTCGAAGATCGGCGGCGGCTCGATCCGCTGCTCGATGCCCGCGAGGCCGCTGGCCAGCATGGCGGTGTAGGCCAGGTAGGGGTTCGTGTCGGCTCCGGGGATGCGGTTTTCCACACGCAACGAAGCGCCCGCGCCGACGACCCGGAAGCCCGCAGTGCGGTTGTCGTAGCTCCAGGCCAGCCGCGTGGGGGCCCAGGAGGCGTCCTCGTAGCGCTTGTAGCTGTTCACGGTGGGGGCGTAGAAGACCATCCAGTCGGGGGCGAAACGGATCAGCCCGCCGAGGAAGTGCAGGAAGATCTCGGAGGCCTGGACGCGGCCGATGGACCGCTCGCCGGCAAAGGCGTTCTGCGCCTCGGCCCAGAGGCTCATGTGGATGTGGCTGCTCGAGCCCGCCTGGCCACCGGCGGGCTTGGCCATGAAGGTGACGCTCATCTCCTGCTGGTCGGCGATCTCCTTGAGCGCCTCCTTCATGAGCACGTGGCGGTCGGCCATCTCCAGGGCTTCGGTGTAGCGCAGGTTGAGCTCGTGCTGGCCCCGGCCCCACTCGCCCTTGGTGCTCTCGACGGGGATGCCGGCGTCGCGCAGGTCGCGCCGGGCGGCGGAGTGGAAGGCCTCGGTGCGCGAACCCTGGAAGACGTGGTAGTCCTCCAGGTACCAGCCCGCGGGCCGAAGGGCGGCGAAGCCGCGATCGGCAAACTCACGGTAAGGGGTCTCGAAGAGGTAGTACTCGAGCTCGGAGGCCGCCATGACGGCGAACCCCGCCTCGGCGGTGCGCGCCAGCTGCGCCCTCAGCAGGTTGCGCGGGGCCACGGGCACGGGCTCGTGGTTCGCGGTGCTCAGCACGTCGGCGAGGACGA
Organism: Oceanithermus desulfurans; assembly: GCF_014201675.1. Classification (NCBI taxonomy): domain Bacteria; kingdom Thermotogati; phylum Deinococcota; class Deinococci; order Thermales; family Thermaceae; genus Oceanithermus; species Oceanithermus desulfurans. The sequence continues at coordinate 19,446 of NZ_JACHEZ010000010.1, forward strand.
TTGCGCTGCTGGAGGTCCGGTGCCAGGTGGCGGGGCGCAGGGTGTCGAGGTCGGGCACCAGGTGGACGTCGCCGTAGCCGCGCTCCCAGTTGGCGAAGGCGTAGCCGGGCACCGGGTTCATCTCCATGTCCACGGTGAGCAGGTAGTCGCAGGCGTGGGTACCGGCGCGGGCGGCGGCCTCGAGGAAGAACTCGGCGTCGAAGCGTTTGCCCATCAGGCGTCCATAGAGGTCGGGGAAAGCGACGATGACGGTGTCGATCTCGCCCTCGGCCACCAGGCCGGCCAGGGCATCGAGCGTGAGTTTGCCGCGGGGGTGGGGCATCTTGGCTCCTTTGGACCAGTATACCGCCCGGCGGGTTTTAGCCTTCCTTCAGCGTCAGCTGCCCGCAGGCCGCGCCCACGTCCATACCTTGGTCCCGGCGAACGGTCGTGGAGATCTCCCCTTCTCATCCCAAAACACGCTAGCCTGGCTAGACTGGGTGTAGAGGTGAGGAACATCATGAGAAGCTGGTCGCTTCAGGACGCCAAGAACAAGTTCAGTGAGCTGGCCCGCCGCGCTGAGGTCGAGGGTCCCCAGTTCGTCACCCGGCACGGACGTGAAGCCGTGGTGGTGGTTTCCGCAGCCGAGTTCCGGCGCCTGACGGCTCCGCGGGAAGACTTGGTCAGCTTTTTAGCGCATTCGCCGCTGGTCGGTGAGGGGTTGGAGATTGAGCGCGACGCCTCGCCCGCACGCGAACTGGAACTCTAGTGCGCTACCTACTCGACACCCCGGTCATTTCCGAGCTGGTGCGACCCCAGCCCGAGGCACGGGTGGCGGGGTGGGTTCGTCGCGCTGAACCCACCTCGCTGTACTTGTCGGTCATTACCTTTGGCGAGCTGGCCAAGGGCATCGAGAGGCTGGCCATTGGGGGCAAGCGCCGTCGGCTGCTGGCCTGGGTCGAGAACGACTTGAAGGGTTGGTTCGCGGGTCGCGTCCTGGCAGTGGACCTGGAGGTCGCCGAGCGCTGGGGGTTGCTCTTGGCTCGTGCGGAACTGGATGGGGCTCCACTGCCGGCGGTGGACGCGCTTCTGGCGGCCAGTGCGCTTACGCACAACCTCGTCTTGGTCACCCGGAACACCCGCCACTTCCGGGTGCCGGGCCTGGAAGTCTTCGATCCCTGGACTGACGCCTAGCTTTCCTTCAGCGCCAGCTGCCCACAGGCCGCGCCCACGTCCACGCCGCGGCTCCAGCGGACCGAAACCGGAACCCCCGCCTCTTCGAGTGCGTGGGCGAAGCGCTGGATCCGCTTCCGGCCGCTGCCTTCCACCGGCGCGCCCTCCCAGGGGTTGAAGGGAATCAGGTTGACGTGGGCCACCAGGCCCTTCAGAATCCGGGCCAGCTCGCGGGCCTGCTCCTCGCGGTCGTTGACGCCCCGCAGCATGGTGTACTCGATCGTCACCCGCCGCTTGGTGCGGTCGAAGTAGGCCCGAACGGCGTCCATGATCTCGGCGATCGTGTAGCGGTGAGCCGTGGGGATGATCTTCTTCCGTGTCTCGTCGTCGGGGGCGTGCAGGCTGAGCGCCAGCTTGACCCCCAGGTCGTCCGCGGCCAGGCGCCGGATGCCGCGGGGAATACCCACGGTCGAGAGGGTGACGCGGCGGGGGCTCATGGCCAGGGCGCGCTTGTTCAGCATCCGCCGCACCGCCCAGGCGACGTTCTCGTAATTGAGCAGCGGCTCGCCCATGCCCATCAGCACCACGTTGCGAATTTCACGGGGAGAAAGGCCCTGGTGGTAGGCCACGGCCAGGATCTGGTCGAGGATCTCGGGGCCCGTCAGGTTGCGGCCAAAGCCCATCTTGCCGGTGGCGCAGAAGCTGCAGCCGGCGGGGCAGCCCACCTGACTGGAGATGCAGACGGTCTTGCGGTCGGCGTAGGGCAGGAAAACGGCCTCGGTGCGCTGGCCGTCGTGCAGGGTGAACAGGTACTTTACCGAGCCGTCGGCCGAAGGAAAGGCCTGCACCAGGGCGAACTCGCTGATGCGCCACTCGGCGGGCAGGGCCCCGCGCAGGCGGCGCGGCAGGTCGGTCATCTCGTCGAACTCGCGCGCCCCCTTCTTGTAAAGCCAGCTGGCGATCTGGTTCTTGCGGTAGCCCTTGCCGGGCAGCTCGTCCGGCGGCTCGGGCAGCAGAATAGGCCTGCGCTCGTCGGGCACCACCGCCGCCTCGGGCGCCTGCGCGGGCACGTAGCAAGCCCCCCCGTCGGTCGGGGGTTCGTCTCGTTCGGTGCGGAAGGTAGGGCGTTCGTTCATCGTCGGCGGTAGACGGCCGCCGCGCCCGGGGCGCGGGCGTCCATCGGAACAGTCTACCGCGTGGGCGCAGCAAGCGCGAGCCCCGGGCTCAGGCGTGCGGCACGGTCCTGGAGAAGGCGAAGATGACCACCACGCCCAGCACGATCAGCGCCATCCCCGCCACCGCCGCCGCGTCGGGCGCCTGACCGTAGAGCCGCCAACCGGCGAGGGTGATGAGAACGATGCCCACGCCCGACCAGACCGCGTAGGTGACGCCCAGGGGAATGGTCTTGAGGGTCAGGCTCATGAAGTAGAAGGCGGCGCCGTAGCCCAGGGCCACGATCAGGGTGGGCAGCGGACGGGCGAAACCCTCGGCGGCCTTGAGGGCGCTGGTGCCGACCACCTCGGCCAGGATCGCCAGGGCCAGGTAAAGGTAGGCCATGGCCCCAATCTACCGGAGGGGGGCCGGTTCGGTGCAGGTCGGCTCTGGACGCGAGGCTAGGCGAAAACGCGTTCCCTGCCCAGGTCCTTGACCAGCAGGTAGTAGAAGACCGCGCGCGACTTGCGGCGCTCGGCCTTCATCCGCTCGCAGACCTTCTTGACGGCGGCGTCGAGCCCGGGGCCGTCCTTCAGCCCCAGCTTCTTGATCAGGAAGTTCTTCTTCACCGTCGCCAGCTCCTTGGGGTCGGAGCAGGAAACGAGCGCGGTATCGGGCCTCCGCATCACCAGGGCGTAGTTCTTGACCAGGGCGGCGAGCAGGGCCTCGTCGGGCTTGGGGTCGTACTTCCTGACGGCTTCCAGGGTCTTGGACAGCAGCTCTGCGTTGGTCACGGTTGCTACCTCCCAAGGCCCAGGCTACGCCCGGGTGGCCCGAGAGGTGTAAAGCCGCGGTAAAACCCGGCCGCGTGGCGGCCGAGAGAAAGGGAGCGGCCGCGGTTACTCGCCCGCCGGTTCGCCCGCCAGCTCTTCCATCAGGTACTCGAGCCGCATCCGCGCGTTGTCCTGCGAGCCGTAGATGCTGCGCAGCAACTCGCCGCCCGGCGCGAAGACGAGCCAGTGGGGCGTGCCTTCCACTCCCCAGCCCCGGGCCAGCTCGCCCGTGAGGTCGAGCGCCACCGGGAAGGGCAGCTTGGCGAAGTCGCGCGCGAAGTACTCGAGCTGGGGCACGACCTCGTCGCGCTCGAAGCGCTTGTGCCCGTAGGCGGTGTGCACCGTCAGGACCTGCAGCCGGTCGCCGTACTCGCGGACGAGCTGCTTGAGGAAGGGGATGCCGCGGGCGATGCAGCCCGGGCACTCGAGGTTGAAGAACATTACGATGCCGGGCTTGTCCCAGCGCTCGGGCGGCGGCACCGGGTCCATCCAGACGAAGTCGGTCGGCCAGTCTCCCATACCGGCGGACAGTGTAGCACACCCAGTTTGGGGTACCGCAGGCGCGCCTGGCAGCCTAGCCTGAGGGCATGAAACGGATCCTGCTCTTCCTGGGCCTCAGCCTGACGCTCGCCGCCTGCAGCCTGGCGCCGATCACGATCGACCTAATGCCCACCCTCCAGCAGAACGGCGCCGACGCCGGCACCCAGACGGTCACCGCCGCAGGCGCCCTCGACCTGAGGCTCCCCGACCGCTCCGGCTACGGGGTTAGCGGTTACGAGGTGCCCTCGCTGCGCCCGAACCAGGTCAGGCTCGAGTACACCCTGGTGCTCGAACAGGACGGCGGACTGAGCGGAAGCGCGGAACTGCGCTTCTACCTGGCCCCCACAGGAGCCGACCTCTGGAACGCCGCGGAGCAGGTCGGCGACCCAATCGCGGTGGACCTCAGCCAGACCTCCACCACCCTCTCGGGCAGCCTGGAGCTCAGCCCCGAGCAGATCGACACGCTGATGTCGGGCACGCTCACGGTGGGCGCCCGCATCGCCGGCACGGCCAGCGGAACGGCCACGGTGAGCTACCGTTTCGAACGGCTGGTCCTCAAGGTCGCCTTCTTCTAACCTTTGTCCGCGGCACCGCCGGGCGGCCTGCGGGCCGCCCCTCTTCTTGGCGCTAGAGTGGGGTATGCGCCCGTGGCCGCTGGGGATCCTGCTCCTCCTGGGTTTGACCCTCGCCCAGCCCGCCCAGCTGGGCCCCCGCCCCTTCTTCCTGCTCGACCGCCTGGAGCCCGGCCCGCTCCACCAGCGGCTGGCCGCCTGCGCCGCCCGCACGGAGGCCTACCCGCGCTCGCCTTTGGCCGTCGGTCACCGCGGTGCGGCGCTCTTCTTCCCCGAGCACACCCGCGAGGGCTACCTGGCGGCGGTCCGCCAGGGCGCGGGCTTCGTGGAGTGCGACGCGGTGCCCACCGCGGACGGCGCGCTCGTCTGCCGCCACTCCGACCGTGATTTGGCCGAGACCACCAGTATCCTCAGCACCCCGCTGGCCGCGAAGTGCCGCAAGCCCTTCCGGCCCGGGCGCAAGCCCGACTGCCGCACCACCGACCTGACCCTGGCCGAGTTTTTGTCGCTCGAGGGCTGGCCCGAAGGCCGCAACGAGGCCGCCCGGAAGCCCGAAGACTACTACCGCGCCGCCCCCGCCTGGCGCACCCTGGCCTACGCCCCGGGCACGGTGATGAGCCACCGTCGGTACATCGAGCTGCTCAAGCCCACCGGGGTCAACTTCATCCCCGAACTCAAGAAGGCGGACCCGCCGCCGGGGATGAGCCTGGAGGCCTACCGACGGCGGATCGTGGACGACTACCGCGAGCTGGGCGTGCCCCCCGAGCGGGTCTACCTGCAGAGCTTCGACCTGGAAGACTTGCGTTTTTGGCGCCGCTACGCCCCCGAATACGCGAAGAACGCCGTCTGGCTCGACGGCCGCTACAGGGAGCGGGGCTTCGACCCCGCACATCCCGAGCGGCTGAAGCCGAGCATGGCGGCGCTGGCCGCGGAGGGGCTGCGCTTCTTGAGCCCGCCGCTATGGGTGCTGCTGGCGCTGGACGAAGACGGCGGGATCGTGCCCTCGGCCTACGCCGGCGCGGCGCGCGCCGCGGGGCTCGAGCTGATCCCCTGGACGCTCGAGCGCTCGGGTCCGCTCACCGGGGGCGGGGGCTGGTACTACCGGAGCGTGCGGCCGGCCATCCGCTCGGACGGCGACGTCTACCGGGTGCTCGACGTGCTGGTGAACCAGATCGGCGTCTACGCGATCTTCTCCGACTGGCCGGCCACGGTGACCTTCTTCGACGCCTGCGGGCGCCGCTGAGGCCTCACCCGCGGCGCGGCGCGGTTGCGTAGACTACGGTTTACACGGGAGGTAGGCGTTGCGACGTTGGCTTTGGCTGCTGCTGGCGCTCGGGCTGTTCGCGGCCTGTTCCGCCCCCCCGGCGGGGCTGCGCGTCAGCCCTGTGGAGGCGACGCTCGAGCCCGGGGAGGAGCTGGTCCTCACCGCCGACGGCGCCGACCCCGACGACCTGGTCTGGACCGCCGAGTACGGGACCCTGATCCCCGAAGGGGCGCAGGCCCGCTACCGCGCCCCCGACTACCCGGTGGACGACCGGATCGAGGTCGTGCGCGGCTCCAACCCCCGCGAACGCATGGAGGTGCAGGTGCACGTGCGCGGTTCGGGCGTCCTCGCGCCGCGCGTCCGCGTCCGCAGCGACCTCGCCCTCCTCTTCACGCGCGCCGGGGAGGAGCGCGAGCTGGCGGTGGTGGTCTACGACGCCGCCGGCCGGCCCGACCCCGAGGCCGCGGTCCAGTTCAGCAGCGACGACCCCGACCGGGTGACCGTGGAGGCGACGGGCCCGCAGACCGCGCGGGTGCGCGCGCTGGTGAACGAACCGGGCACGGTGCGGCTGCGGATCCGCGCGCAGGACGCCGAAGCCTACGCCTGGGCGGTGACGGCGGAGCTGCGGCCCGAGGCGGTGCGGCTCGAGGACGGCTGGATCCTGGGCGCGACCTGGGACCCCGATGCCCTCGCCTGGACGGAGATCGTCCTCGAGCGGACCCCGGAGACCGAGGCCCTGCGCCCGGGCCAGGTCGTCTTCAGCGGCGACCGCGCCGGCGTCTGGGGGCGCGTCGAAGCGGTCCGCACCGAGGGGGGGCGGGTGGCGCTGGAGCTGGGCCCCGCGGGGCTGAGCGACGTCTTCTGGAACCTCGACTACCAAGCGGAGCTGCCCCCCTACCCGGTGACGCTGAGCGCCGCCGGTGAGGGGGTGCGGTTGGCCCGGGGCGCCGACGGCGGGGAACGCCTGGCCCCCGGCGAACCCTGTCCGGGGCTGGAACGCGGCGCGGATGCGGGCGGTCGGATCGAGGCGCGCGCCTTTTTGGAGCTGCGCGTCGTCGACGGCGCGCTCGAAGCCGCGCGCTGGCGCCTGGCCCTCGCGGGCGAGCTCGAGGACGGGGGGTTCACCCTGGACACCCAAGCCGGCGCAGCGGGCTGCGCCCTGGCGCGGCTGCAGACCCGGCTGCCCCCGCTCTCGTGGCTGCTCTTCTCGCTGCGGCTGCGCGCCCGGCTCGAGGCCCAAAGCGCCCTGGACCCCGACCCCGCGCCCGCGCGCCTGGTCTGGCCCGCCCAGCGGGCCCGCTTCCACGCCGAGCGTGCCTGGACGGCCGCCCCGGCGCCGCCCCGCGGCCCGCTGGCCGTCGACCCTCCGGAGCTGGAGGGCGAACCCGGGATCGGCTTCGCCGCTCCCGGCCGCCTGCGGCTGCGCCTCGAGCGGCGGCTGCGGCTCAGCGGCGAGGTGCGGGCCCAGGGCACCCCGCTCGGCGAGGGAACGCTGGCCGAGCCGGGGGACGCCCTCCTCCTCACGGCCGCGCTTGAGGGGCCGCTCGACCCCGCCGACCCCGACTACCGCGGTCCCGACTGGGAGCTCAGCTGGGCCCCCGAGGCCGCCGCCGAGGCCGGCGACCTGGAGACCCTGCTCGCCGCGGTGGCCGGAGTGCGCGCGCCCGCGCCCGCCGGCTCCACAGCCGCGCCGCTGCGGCTGGCCGGACCGCCGCGGGTCTGGGGGCACCTCGACACCGGCGGGGTACGGCGGCTCGACCTGGGCGAGGCCGCCGCCGAGCCCGCGGCCCGCTTCAGCTTCGAGGCCGACCCTCCCGAGCCCGGCCGGGTGGAGGTCTGGCTGCGGGGCGGGGCCTGCGACGATCCCGCCGACTGCTTTTCAGGGCCGCTCGAGCCCGTCGCCGTGACCGACGAACCCGACGGACCGCTCGTCTGGCGCCCCGAAAAGGACGACCGCGGGGTGTACGAGGTCTTCTTCCGCTACCGCCTGGGGGCGGTGGGGGCGCGGCACCCCTACGCGGGGCGGCCGCCGGACCCCTGGCTCCTGGTGCAGAGCCCCGACCTCCAGGGGCTGCCGCTCGCGCTCGAGCTGCACGGCGCGCCCGGCGGAACGGCGACGGGGGTGCTGCGCTACCGCAACGCCGCCCTCGGCGGCGTCTTCCCGGACGGGACGCCGGCCCAACTCACCAGCACCCTCTGGGTCTGGACGCCCCGCGAAGGGGTGGTGCGGGCGCAGCCGCGCAAGCTGGCCCTCGCCGCGGGGCTATGGGGGTACCAGCGGCTCAGCGCCGACTGCCCGGAAGCCGCCGGCCGCTTCGCGGCCGCGCTGCCCCTGTACACCAACGACCCGGAGCTGCCTGCCGTCGTCGTGCCCGTCGACGTCGTCTGCGAGCCGGGGCCGCGGGCCGTTCCCTGGCTCGAGGTCGACCGCAACGGGGGGGCGGCTTCGCTGGCCGTCACCTTCCGGCTGGGTGTGCGGGCGCCCCCCGGCGCAGCCACCGCCTGCGCGCTGGACTTCGGCGACGGCAGCCCGCCGCGCAGCTGGCCGGAGGGCTGCCCCGCGCAGCTGGACGTCCGCCACGTCTACGAGCGCCCCGGCTTCTACCGCGCGGTCCTCTGGCTGATCGGCGGTGGCGGCGAGGACCTGGCCGCGGTCGAGCTGCGCGTCGACTGAGCCTCAGACCCGCAGGTGCACCACGGTGACGCCGTGGCCGCCCTCGTTCGGCATGGCGTCGTGGAAGCGCTCGACGCGCTTGTCATGACGCAGGAAGTTTTGGATCTCGCGGCGCAGCACCCCGGTGCCCTTGCCGTGCAGGATGCGCACCGGGGAGTTGCCGGTGGCCACGGCCTCGGCAAGGAAGTCGTGGACGGCCTCGACCGCCTCGGCTGCGGTCAGGCCGCGCACGTTCAGCTCGGTTTCGAACCCCGACTCGACGACGACCGCCTGCTTGGGGCGGGGCGCGCCCTCGCCGCGGGGCCGCAGCTCCGCGGTGGGCACGCGGATCTTGACCTGGCCGATCTGCACCAGCGTCTCCTCGCCCTCGACGCGCACCACCCGCCCCTTCTGGCGGTAGCTGGGCACCTCGACGAGCATCCCCGGCTCCAGCCCCGGCAGCGGGTTCGTCCCCGCCGCCGGGCGCGGCTTGGTGCGCTCGCGAATCTTCATCACCTCGCGCAGGGCGTCGCGCTTCTGCGACCCGCCCTTGCGCGCCTTTGCCCGCAGCTCGCGGATCTGGCGGTGGGCCTCCTCGAGCATGCGGTCCACCTCGGCGCGGGCCGCGGCGAGCAGCGCCGCGCGCTCGCGCTCGATCCCCTCGAGGCGCGCTTGCAGCTCGCCGCGGGCGGTCTCGGCCTCGCGCCGCGTCCGCTCGGCCGCGGCCAGACGCGCTTCCAGCTCGGTCTGCTGCCGCTCCAGGCGCTCGAGCAGCTCCTCCACCCGCGCCCCGCCCTCGCCCAGGAAGCGTTCGGCGGCGCGCAGCACCTCCTCGTCGAGCCCCAGGCGACGGGCAACGGCCAGCGCGTAGCTGCGCCCCGGCAGGCCGACCTGCAGGCGGAAGGTGGGGCGGAACTCTTCGAGCACGAACCCCATGCTGGCGTTCTCGAGCCCCCCAGCCCGGCCCGCCAGCGCCTTGAGCGGCGTCAGGTGGGTGGTGACGATGCCCCGCGCCCCCTTCTCGAGCAGCCGCAGGATCACCGCCTGGGCCAGCGCCGCGCCTTCCTCGGGGTCGGTGCCCGACCCCAGCTCGTCGACGAGCACCAGGGCGTCGGGGGCGGCGGACCCGAGGATGCGGTCGAGCTTCTTCAGGTGGGCGGCGAAGGTGGAGAGCCCGCCCTCGAGGCTCTGCTCGTCGCCGATGTCGACCTCGAGCCGGCGCACCCAACCCAGCTCGGCCGCCTCGGCGGCGACGAACAGCCCCGCCTGATGCATGAGCACCGCCAGGCCCAGGGTCTTGAGCAGCACGGTCTTGCCCCCCATGTTGGGGCCGGTGACGAGGAGGATGCGGGTGCGCTCGTCCAGGTGCAGGTCGTTGGGCACCGGGTCCTCGAGCAGCGGGTGGCGCGCCCCCACGAGGTGGTAGCGGCCGGGCGGACCGTCCTGTGCCGGCGCCAGCCCCCAGTCCTCGGCCAGCAGGGCGGCGGCGCGCACCGCGTCCAGCCAGGCCAGCGCCTCGAGCGTGGCCTCGAGCTCGGCGTCGCCGGCGAGGAGGCCCGCCAGCTCGGCCAGCACCTTGAGGACCTCGGCCTCCTCCTCCAGCCGCAGCTGCGCGAGCTCGTTGTTCAGCGGCACCACCGAGGCCGGCTCCATGAAGACGGTCGCCCCGGTGTCGGACTGGGCCAGCACGATTCCCCCGATCTGGCGCTGCTGCTGGGCGCGCACGGGGATGACGTAGCGGTCGCGCCGCAGCGTCACGTAGCGCTCCTGCACGGCCTCGGGGTGGGCGTCCATCACCGCCTCGAGCCGCTTGATGATGCGCTCGCGCAAGGGGTTCAGGCTGCGGCGGATGCGCTTCAGCTTGGGGGTGGCGTCGTCCTTCACCTCGCCGGCCTCGTCGAGCGACTCGGCCACCCGCCGGCGGAAGAGCGCGTGCTCCCCGATGCCGGCGGCGACGCGCGCCAGCTCGCCCTCGCCGGCGGCGAGGATCTCGCGCTTGAGCTCGGCGGCGCGTTCCAGCGTGGCCGCGGCCTCCACCAGCTCGGCCCCCTCGGGCCGCTCGCCGCGGCGGATCCGCTCGAGCAGCGGCCGGGGGTCGAAGACCCCGCCCAGGCGGTAGCCCAGCGCGACCGCCTCCTGGGTGGCCCGGCGGAAGCGCGCGGCCTCCTCGGGGGTGGGCAGCGGCCCCCAGGCGCGCACCCGGTCCTCCCCCATGCGCGTGGCGACCCGCTCCGCCAGCGCCCGGCGGATGCGTTCGAAGTCGAGGGTTTGCAGCGTGTCGTCCGTCACGGCGTTACCATCCTTAACTATACCGTTTCGAGTTTTTCATCCTTTACTCCCGAAAAAGGCCCTATACTGAGCGCAGCATGGAAGACGAAATCAGCTTGCGCGACCTTTACCTGATGCTCAAGCGGCAGAGCCGCTGGATCCTGGCGGTGACCGTCCTCGTGACGGTGGCGGTCTTCGCCGTGAGCAGCCTCTGGCCGCCCACCTACGAGAGCGAGGCCGTGGCCCAGGCGCTGGTGCTCAACCAGGACGGCAACGACCTCGGCTTTCCCGCGGCGGCCTACGTCTTCCGCACCCTGCCCGCCGGCCCCGCGCTGGGGGTCGGCTTCAACAAACAGATCGAGACCAAGGGCCCCTACGTGGCCCGGGTCGTGGGCAACGCCCCCATCGAAGCCAAGGCCCGCTTCGACGACAAGAAGAACCTGCTCACGATCACGGTGCGCGGCGGCGACCCCGAGGAGGCCTGGCAGTTCGCCCTCGACCTGCTCAGCGCCTTCGACGACTACGTCAAGGACCGCGTCTTCCAAAGCGCCGGGGCCAACCTGGCCGGCGCGCTGGCGCAGTCGCGGCTCAAGCTCGCCTCGGTGCAGTCGCAGATCAGCGAGCTCGAGGCCTCGCTGGACAAGGTGCCGCGCGTGAACGCCGGAACCGACACCCAGACCGCGCTCGAGTCCGCGGGGGTCCCCCCCAACGTGGCCCGCGCCAGCAACCCGGCGCTCGCCTACCTGGGGCTCGAGCTCGCCAAGCAGCAGGCGCAGCTCGCCAACCTCAACGCCGAGATCGCCTCGCTCGAGGCCCTGGCGGGCGACCCGGCCCAGCTGCGGCGGCTCAGCGAGCAGGTCGCTCAGGTGAACGTGCTCAGCCCGCCGGCCGTTCCCAAGGAGCCCGTCGCCCCCCGGGTGCTGCTCAACACCGCGCTCGCCGCCGTGCTCACGCTGATGCTCGCCGTCTTCCTCGCCTTCCTGCGCGAGGCGGTGGCCGCCGAGCCCGGGGTCAACGCAGCACCTGCCCCGGCTTCACGCTTAGAGCCCGACGAAGCGGCAACCACGCCGAAATAAGCACGGTCCCGAACGCGAGCCCGCTGACCCAGACGAAGTCGGCGGGCTGAATCTGCACCGGCAACTGGGTGATGAAGTAGAGCTCGCCGGGAATCGTCACCGGCCGCAGGGCGAAGTAGCTCGAAAGCGCCCAGCCCAGCAGGTCGCCCAGGACCACCCCGGCCCCGCCCAGCAGCACCGCCTCGAGCGCGAAGGCCCCGGCCACCTGGCCCGCGCCGGCGCCGAGGACGCGCAGGATGGCGATGTCCGCCTTCTTCTCGAGGACGACCAGGACGAGCACGTTGGCGATGCCCAGCGCCGCCACGACGACGATGAGGAAGACGACGATGCCGATGACCCTTTTCTGCAGGGCGAGCTGCTCGATCAGGGTGCGGTTGGCGTCCTGCCAGGTCTGGGCCAGGTAGCGGCCGTCCGCCTCCAGCGCCCGCGCCACCTCCTGAGCCTTCTCGGGGTCGGCGAGGCGCAGGTGCCAGCCGCCGATGGCCCCCGGCGTCTCCAGCAGGGCCTGCACGTCGGCGATCGGCGCGAAGGCGAAGACCGAGTCGATCAGGTAGTTGCCGGTCACGAAGCGGCCGATCACGCGGAACGGCCGCCGCTGCTGGTTGACCGACAGGGCGTAGACGGTGTCGCCGGGCCAGGCCCCGAGCGAGCGGGCCAGCGCCGAGCCGAGGACCACGCCGCCCGGCGACAGCGCCTCGAGCCCCAGCCCCGGGTAGACCTGCGCCGCCCCCGGACCCACGCCGATCAGGGTCCCGAAGTCGACGCCGGCGCGCCGCCCCTCGCCGGCGCGGCGGGTGAGCAGCGCCTTGGCGATCAGCACCGGCGTTTCCGCGACGATCTCGGGGTGTTCGGGGCGGGGCGCGTCCTCGGGGTCGAGCGCCGTCAGGGTCACGTGCGGCACCGCGCGCAGGGTCGCCTCGATCAACCCCGCGGTGAAGCCGTTGGTGAGCGAGAGCGCCGTGGTCAGCACGGCCACGCCCGCGGCCACCCCCAGCACCGTGATCAGACTCTGGGTTTTTCGGTAGGTCAGGTGCTTGAGGGCCAGGAACCAGGCGAAACGCACGCCCTCACTCTACCGCCCGCGCTGGAGCACGGTGATGCGGACCCGCCGCACCCCCCACTTGAGCGCGAGCGAGCGGTCGGGCATCCAGACGTCGATCTGCTGCCGCTTGCGCTTGTGCATGGTGTCCTCGACGACGAAGACGACGTCCTTGAGCATGGCGTCGAAACGGCCCTTGCCGCGGCCGGTGCGCCATTCGCCCAGGTCCTCGATCTTGACCTTGGAGCCGTAGGGGAGGTCGGAACCGAGCAGGTCGCGGCTCACCGCGATGATGCCGAAGCGCGTCCGCGCCCCGGTGGCGGTGACGAACGGGGTCGAGTCGGTCTCGCGCACCGACGAGGTGTACGCGGTCGCCTTAAGCACGAGCACTTCGGGCCCCGACGCCTGCACGCCCAGCGGCAACGCCACGGCGAGCGCAAGCAGAGCCAGCGTTCGTATCCACCGCATACCCCTCACCTCCAAACGAAAGTGTAGAAAAAAACAAATAAATTGTTTAAGAGCCGGACGCAGATTTTCTCATCTTGGCGGTTTCGGCGCGGTCCTCCTCCGGGCCGGCCGCGGCGGACGCGTCCCCGACGGTGCTCACCGGCCATGCTAGACTGCGGCTAGGTTAAGGAGGAGGCGCGCATTCTCATGAAGACGTCGCGGCACGGCTGGCTCGGACTCGCCCTGGTGGCGCTGGGGGTGCTCTACCTGGTGGGGCGGCCGCCCGGGGGCCCGGGCTGGCTGTGGGGCCTGCTGGGCGGCGGCCTCTTCCTGCTGCTGGCCCGGCGCGGCGCCCCGGCCGAAGCCGCGGGCCTCGGCAGCCTCCTGGTCGGCTGGGCGCTGGGGGCGCTGGCCGCCGACGCCACCGGCCTCGAGTCCCTCAAGCTGGTGGGGGCGGGGCTGGGGCTGGGGCTCTGGGGCGGCCTCGAGCGGCGGGAGCTCGCGACCTGGGGCGGCGGAGCCCTCCTCGCCGCGGGGGCGCTGGTCTTCTTCTGGGAGTCCCCCGGAGGGCTGTTCGTGGCCCTGGCGCTGCTGGCCTTCGGAGCCTACCTGCTGCTGCGGCCGCCGGCGCCGGCTCCTGCGGCCGCGGCGCGAACAGGCGCGGCGGTCTTCCGCGCCCTGGCCCGCTGGCGCAGCCTCCGCGCCGCCGAGCTGGGCACCGTCAACACCGAGGTGCTCTCCGACGCCGAGCTGGGCTGCCTGGCCGCGCTGGACGACCCCCGAAACCCCAAGCTCGTGGCGGGCTGCCTGGAAAAAGGCGGCGCCGAACGCGCCGCCGAGATCGTGCAGGTGATCGAAAAGGTCAGGGGATGATCACCTGCAGGGTGTACTCGCCGCTGGTGATGCCGTCGGCGCACCCCGGAAGGGTGTTGCAAAAGCCCGCGAGCGCGCCGCTGCCCTGCGCCTGGACGTAGACGAAGTCGCCGTTTTGCAGGTCGGTGAACTCCTCGCCCGGCTCGAGGACCGTCTGGGTGTCGATGCCGCGCACGACCTTGGCCCGGGCGTGCACGGTGGTGCCGCCGGCGAGCTCGAGCGTCGCCGGACCGGTCCCGGTGTAGGTCCAGGTGTCGAGCTGGCCCAGGTAGAGCAGGGCGCCGGTAGCGGTGGCGTCGAAGCTATAGGCGTTGTCCTTCGCGATGTCGCCCTGCCGGGTGACCGCGCTGACCCGGACCATGGTGGGGTCGCCCGCCAGGTTGGTAACCTCGACGTAGGCCTTGCCGAAGTTCGCGGGCAGGTTGACCGAGTAGACCCCGTTTGGGGTGATGCCGAGCCCCACCGCGCCCGATCCCAGCACCTCCGGCTGCGGCGCGGTGAAGTACTGCCGGCTCACCGTCTGGGCGTAGACGGCGTCGTTGGCGTCGAAGACGCGCAGGCGCAGCGAACCGGCGGCGGCGTTGGTCACGTCGGTGGCGTCGATGCGCACCGGATCCGCACCCACCAGCAGCTCGAAGCGGGCGGACTCGCCCTCGCCCAGCACGTTCGACTCGACCGCCGGGCCGTCCACGACGATGGGCGTCCCCGGCAGGATGATGTTGATGTTGCAGGCGGACAAAAACCCCAGGAGCAACGCCCCCAGCATCCACTTCTTCATCGAACCCCTCCTTTGTTCCATTCTAGCGCAGGTCCCAAGGCCTTCCTTTGGAAACGATTAAGAAGACCTAAATGCGGCGGCCTTACTCGAGCACCGCCAGGTAGTCGTACAGGTCGGGCCCGCCCGCGTGCACCTCGACGTCGAGGTCCTCGTAGGCGGCCTCGATCTTCCGCACCAGTGCCTGTACCCGCTCGGCCTCGACGGCGGGGCTGTGGAAGAGGGTGAGGATCTCGTAGTCGTCGGCGTCGTCCAGCGTCAGCTTGAGCAGGTTGAGCAGCGCCTCTTCGGGATCGTCGGCCACCACGGTCAGCTTGCCGTCGCGCAGCCCGATCACCTGCCCCTCGCTGACCTCGCCCACCTCCTCGACGACCGCGTCGCGGCTGGCGCGGGTTACCTCGAAGGTGACGGCGTGCGCGGCCGCTTCCTTCATCTCCTCGGTCAGCCCGGCGGCGTCCGACTCGGGGGCGTAGAGCACCGCCGCGGCCAGCCCCTGACCCAGGGTGCGGGTGGGCACGACGTAGACCTTCTTGCCCTCCTTCTCGGCCAGCTCAGCGGCCTTCTCGGCGGCGAGGATCACGTTCTTGTTGTTGGGCAGCACGATCACCTCGGGGTTGGGCAGGCTCTTGATGGCGTCGAGGATGTCCTGCACGCTGGGGTTCTGCGTCTGCCCTCCGGCGACGATGCGCGCCCCCAGGCCGCGGAAGGCCTTGATCACGCCCCAACCGCTGGCCACGGCCACCAGGCCGGTGGGCGGCGGGGCCTCGTCGGCGGCGCCCACGGCCGAGAGGATCTCCGAGTGCTGCTCGGACATGTCCTCCACTTTGGTGCGCTTCATCCTGCCGTAGCGGGCCACCGTAGCCAGCAGCGCGTCGGGCTCGTTGGTGTGGATGTGCCCCTTGACGTAGCCCTCGGCCCCCACGACGAGGAGCGAGTCGCCGAAGGGGGCGACGAGCTCGCGGATCTTCTCGACGGGCTCCTTGACGTCCTCCATCAGGAACTCGGTGCAGTAGCCGTATTCTTCTTCTTCGAAGGCCTCCTGGGCGTACTTCTCGATCTTGGGGGGCTCGGGCAGGGGCTTTTCCAGCACGAACCCCTCGAGCCCCTCGACGAGGTAGAGGTAGCCCTTGCCGCCGGCGTCGACGACGCCCGCGGTCTTCAGCACCGGCAGCATCTCGGGGGTCTGTTCCAACAGCTCGCCGCCGCGCCGGATCGCCCCCGCCAGCACCGCTTCGATCGTCGCAGCACCCTCCTCCACGGCCTGCTGCGCGCCCTCGGCCACGCCCCGCGCCACGGTGAGGATCGTGCCCTCGACCGGCTTCATCACCGCGCGGTAGGCCGACTGCGCCCCGGCCTCGAGGGCCTCGGCGAGCAGTTCGGGGGTCACCGCGGGGCTGCGCTTGATCGCCTCGGAAAAGCCCTTGAGCAGCTGCGAGAGGATGACGCCCGAGTTGCCCCGCGCGCCCAGGAGGCTGCCGTAGGCGAGCGCCCGCGCCACCTCGCGCATCTTGGTGTTGTCGCAGAGGTCGAGTTCGCGGCGCACCGACTGCAGGGTGAGGTGCATGTTGGTGCCGGTGTCGCCGTCGGGAACGGGATAGACGTTGAGGGCGTTGACCTCCTCGACGTAGACGGCGAACCAGTCGGTGGCGAAGCGGAAGGCGTCGGCCAGCGCCTCGGGCGACCACTTATCCACGGCTGACCCCCACGACATGGACGTGCACGCGCTCGAGCTTCACCCCGGCCAGCTTCTCGGCCGCCCACTCGGCGCGCTCGGCGATGCCCTCGACCACCGTCGGCACCTTGACCCCGAAGGCCACGACGACGTAGAGGTCGGCCTGGTAGCTGCCGGGCTTGGCGGGGTCGGCCTTGATGACGACCCCCTGGCTGGCCTCGCTGCGGCCCAGGATGCGGCTGAGGCCGTCGCGGATGCCCACCGGGCTCATGCCCACCACGCCCGGGACCTCGTGGGCCGCCAGCCCCACGATGGCCGCCAGGGCCTGTTCGGTTACGGTGATGTTCCCCTTCATGGCGTCTCCTTCCCCGTTCGCTTCAACGGATGCGTTCCACCCGGACGAGCTCGGCGGAGAGTCCTCCCCAAGACTGCCCGAAGTAAATTCGCAGCGGCCAGCGCGCTTCGTTGCGCCCGTACCACACCTCGATCTGCGCCCCCTCGCCTTCGAAACGGTAGCCCTCGGCCTCTATGCGGCCGGTGGGCGACGAGAGCCGCCGTACCCCCAAGAACGCGAGCGGGGCCCGAACCAGGCGGGGGTAGTTGATCAACCAAAGCGGCTTCGGCTCGGGGTGCACCCTGACATAATACAGGACCGACAAATCGTCCAGCACGTCGGTCTGCGGCTCGCGAAAGGTGTACACCTGACCGGTGACCCAGACGAAGCGCACCGCGGTCTCCTGGCCCACCACGGCGGTGAGGACGCGCCGCCCCTCGCCGGGCACGGTCAGGTCCCGCTGGAACCGGCGGGTGAAGAGGTCGCGCCGGGTGTACGAGTCCGAAACCAGATCGAACCCCACCAGCTGCGCGAGCCCGCCGCCACGCACCCGTCCGGCGTAGTGCCAGCCGCTCCCGGTGCGTACGGCCTCGATGGCCTGGTGCCCCACGACCAGCCCCTTCCAGCGCAACACGTAGACGAGCCGCTCGCCGTTGGGCCAGGGGACGGGCGGCGTCTCCGGCAGATCGGACCCGGCCGCGGCGAAGGCGGCCAGCGCGAGCGCCAGCCCCACCACGGTACGGCGCATACCCCCACTCTAACGGGACCGCCCCGGCGCGCGCGGCGCCGGGGCGGCGGGAGGGGGGAGGCGTCAGCTGCGCAGCGCGTCCTCGGGCGGGGTGTAGGGCAGGCCGAAGGCCTCGGCCACGGCGGCGTAGGTGAGCTTGCCGTGGTAGGTGTTCAACCCCTTCAGGAGCGCCGGGTCCTCCGCCAGCGCCGCCACGCCCTTCTCGGCCAGCTTCATCGCGTAGGGCAGCGTCTGGTTGGTGAGGGCGAAGGTGCTGGTGCGCGGTACCGCGCCGGGCATGTTGGCCACGCCGTAGTGCACCACCCCGTCGATCACGTAGGTGGGCTCGGCATGCGTGGTGGGCTTGATCGTCTCCACGCAGCCGCCCTGGTCCACGGCCACGTCCACGATCACCGAGCCCTCCTTCATGGTGGGCAGCATCTCGCGGGTCACCAGGTGGGGCGCCTTGGCCCCGGGGATGAGCACGGCGCCGATCAGCACGTCGGCATAACGCACCGCCTTTTTGATGTTGGCCTCGGTCGAGGTGAGCGTGGTCAGGCGGCCCGCGAAGACGTCGTCCAGGTACTGCAGGCGGGCGTGGTTGACGTCGAGGATCGTCACGTGCGCGCCCATCCCCACGGCGATCTTGGCGGCGTTGATGCCCACGGTGCCGCCGCCGAGGATGACCACGTCCGCAGGCGCCACGCCGGGCACGCCCCCGAGCAGCACCCCGCGGCCGCCGTACGACTTCTCCAGGTACTTCGCGCCCTCCTGGGTGGCCATGCGTCCGGCCACCTCGCTCATCGGCACCAGGAGCGGCAGCGCGCCGTCCGCGGTCTGCACGGTTTCGTAGGCGATGCCGATCACGCCCGACTCGAGCATCGCCCGGGTCAGCTCCTCGCTCGCGGCCAGGTGCAGGTAGGTGAAGAGGATCAGATCCGGGCGCAGGTAGGCGTACTCGGCGGGTAGCGGCTCCTTGACCTTGACCACCATCTCGGCGCTCCAGGCTTCCTCGGCGCTCACCAGCCGCGCCCCCGCCGCCTCGTACTCGGCGTCGGCGAGGCCCGAACCCGCTCCGGCGCCCCGCTCGACCCAGACCTCGTGCCCGCGCTTGGTCAGGCTCTCGACCCCGCCCGGCGTCATGGCCACGCGGTTTTCCAGCGTCTTGATCTCCTTGGGTACTCCGATCTTCATAGCGGGCCTCCTTGATTCGAGGCTACGCCAAGCGCATTCCCGAATGGAAGGGCAAACCCAAAGCGTTCCGGCTGGATTTGTTAACGAACGTAAGCCATACTGGGGCCATGGCTTTACGAAACAAAAACCGCCTGGACCGGGTGGACCTGGCCATCCTCACCGAGCTGCAGGCGGACGCCCGCATCTCGATCAGCGAGTTGGCGCGCCGCGTGGGGCGCAGCGCCCCCGCGGTGGCCGAGCGCGTGCGCAAGCTCGAGGAGGCGGGGGTGATCGAGGGCTACCGCGCCCAGATCAACCCCGCGGCGCTGGGCTTCTCGGTCATCGCCCTGATCGAGCTGACCACCACCCCCGCCCACTACGACGAGGTGAACCGCTACGCCGCGCGCACGCCCGAGGTGCAGGAGTGCCACTTCGTCACCGGCGGCGCGTCGTTCATCGTGCGCGTGGTGGCGCGCTCGATCGACAACCTGCGGCGGATCATCGAGGAGTTGAGCGTCTACGGCAGCACCCGCACCTCGGTGGCGCTGGCCTCGCCCATCATCAAGACCCGCTTCGATCTCGAGGCGCTGGCCCGCCCGGATGCCTAGAACCTGGGCTTGCGCTTTTCGAAGAAGGCCGCAAGCCCCTCCTCCAGGTCGGCGCTCTGGCGGATCCAGGCGCCGGCGGCGGCGGCGTAGCGCAGCGCGTCCTCGAGCCCCATCCCGTAGAACGAAGCCAGCAGCTCCTTGGTGAGCGCCAGCGAAGCGGGGGCGTTCTCGGCGATGCGGCCGGCCCAGGCCACGGCTTCGTCTACGCTGGTACCCGCCGCCGCCACGCGGCCCGCGAGCCCCATCCGGTAGGCGGTCGGCGCGTCCACCAGGTCGCCGGTGAGCAGCAACTCGCGGGCGTGCTTCTCGCCTACCGCGCGCACCAGCAGCACCCCCACCAGCGCGGCTACGAAGCCGATCTTCACCTCGGTGTAGCCGATGCGCGCCTCCTCGTCCATCACGATCAGGTCGCAGGCGGTGGCCAGCCCGGCGCCGCCGGCGACCGCGGGGCCGTTCACCGCCGCCACCACCGGCTTGGGGAAGGTGTAGACCCGCAGGAAGAGGTCGCGCAGCCGCCCCGAGTGGGCCAGGTTGGCCTCGGCGGACTCGCTGCGTACCCGCCGGAGGAAGTCCAGGTCGGCCCCGGCCGAGAAGGCCCGGCCCGCGCCCGTGATCACCAGCGCCCGCACCTCCTCCGCCGCCTCGGCCGCGTCCAGGGCCTGGTGCAACGCCCGCGCCAGTGCGTCCGAAAGGGGGTTGCGGCGCTCGGGGTCGGAGAGGGTGAGCACGCGCACCCGCCCGATGTCCTTGGTGACGACCCGTTCGCTGCCCATACACCCAGACTACCCGTATTTCCGTGGAGCGGGTCAGTCCACGCGGATCGTCCGCGGGTCGAAATCGACCTTGGGGAAGCGCGGGTCCATGGCCTCGAGCGTCTCCACGAGCACCCGCGCCACGATCAGGTTACGCTGCCACTTGCGGTCGGCGGGCACCGCGTACCAGGGGGCCGCGGCGGTGGAGGTGCGCTCGAGCATGACCCGGTAGGCCTCGGTGTAGGCGTCCCAGAGCTTGCGCTCCGCCAAATCGGCGGGGTTGAACTTCCAGTTCTTCTCGGGGTTGGCGAGCCGCGCCTCGAGCCGCTCCTTCTGCTCTTCCTTGGAGATATGTAGAAAGAACTTGACGATGCGCGTGCCCTCGTCGGCCAGCAGCTGCTCGAAGGCGTTGATGTGGTCGTAGCGCCGCTCCCACACCTCGCGCGGCACCAGCCCGTGCACCCGCACCACCAGCACGTCCTCGTAGTGGCTGCGGTTGAAGATGCCGATCTCGCCCCGCGCCGGCGCGTGCCGGTGCACCCGCCAGAGGTAGTCGTGCGCCAGCTCGAGCGCGGTCGGTTTCTTGAACGTGGTGACCCGCACCCCCTGGGGATTGACCGCGCGGAAGACGTGGCGGATGGTGCCGTCCTTGCCGGCGGTGTCCATGCCCTGCAGCACGATCAGGAGGGCCTGGCGGCCCTCGGCGTAGAGGCGGGCTTGCAGTTCACCCAGCCGCCGCGAGAGTTCGACCAGCTGCTTGCGCGCCGTTTTCTTACCGCCGCCGAAGCCGTCGTCCTCGCGCGTAGGCCACCGCATGAGGTCGACGGGGGCGCCGGGTTCGATCCGGTACCGGGAAACGTCCATGCTCCAGTCTACGCAAATCGGTTTTGTGACGGTTTTGTGACGCGACCGCGCTACCCCTGAGGCGAGGTGATGAAACGATGCGCATACGTTGGTGGATGCTGCTCACCCTCTTCCTCACCGCCTGTGGGACACAAGAACCACCGGCTCCCCAGGTGAACGCTTTCTACCCTCCGGACGGCTACCACGGTTTCAAGAAAGACGAGTCGCTCCGCATCGCCTTCAACGAACCCATGGACCCGGCCACCACCGAGGCCGCCTTCCAGTTGCTGGGCCCGGCCGGCGCTCCGGTAGCGGTGAGCTTTACCTGGGAAGACGGCGGCCGCCGACTCAAGATTACGCCGGCCAACCCGCTCGCCTACAGCCCCGACAGCAGCTACCAAAGCTACCGCTACCTGCTCTCCACCGGGGCACGCTCGCAAAGGGGAACGCCGTTGGAAAGCGACCTCGACGTCTCCTTTACGACGATGCGCACCCTCACCGAAGTGCGCGACGCGGTCGCGGCGCTGGACGGCGCGGTTTCCTCAGCCGGTTTCGTATACAACGACCCCAACGACCCCAGCGCCTACACGACCGCCCGAACCGGCGACACCGTGGCCGATAAGGGCCTGCGCAGCTTCTTCGCCTTCGACCTGAGCGGGCTCGACGTCGCCGCCGAAGACGTCGCCTTCGCCCGGCTGGACCTCTACAACACCGCGCTCCGGGGCGCTCCCTTCGGCCCCGGGAACCTCGGCAACCTGGTCACCGAAACCGTGGACTACCTGGACGACGATCAACTCGACGCGGGCGACTACGCCCTCGCGGCGGGCCGCATCCTGGGCACGGTGGCGTCGTGGGGAAGTGGTGTCCACGTCAACCTCGATGTGGACGAGGGCTTGAAAGACGCGCTGGACGCCAGCGGCGCCTACCTGCAACTGCGACTGCGCTTTGAAAACGAGAGCAACGGCGACGGCTCAGAAGACAGCGTCAACCCCGCCACCGGGGAAGACACGAACCACCCGCCACGGCTGACCGTTGGTTACTACGCGCCCTAAAAGGTGATGTTGATGTTGGCAAGACGAACTATCTTATCGCTGTTCGGACTCCTCCTGCTCGCCGCCTGCGGCGGCAGCCAACCCGCCGACGCCACCGCGCCTACCGTGGTTTCGGTCTACCCCGCCGACGGCTTCCACGGCTTCAAACGGGGCGAGGCGATTACGATTACCTTCAACGAACCCGTCGACCCGATCAGCGTCATGGAAGCCTACCGTTCGGACGACGAAGGGCTGAAGCCCGACCAAGTGACCTTCGCCTTCGCCGACGGTGGCAAGAAGGTGTACATCCAACCGGTCCAGCCGCTGCTCTACAGCCCCACCGACGCCTACCTCTACTACGCCTTCGAGCTCGGCCCTGAGGTCAGCGACCGCTCCGGCAACCCCCTGGCCCAGCCCCTGCGCGTAAGCTTTAGCACCATGCGCACGCTCACCGCCAACCTGCCCTCAGAACGCGCCTTCGACGGCAGCGCCTCGCCCACCGCCGCCGTAAGCGACCAGGCGCTCCTTTCCGTTGGCGACGGCGCCACCGACGCGGGCATCCGTGGCTTCTTCAGCTTCGCCTTTCCCGAAGACGCTGGCGGGGTGCTGGCGGCCGAGCTGCGCTTCTTCGTCCACCACATCAGCGGAACCCCCTTCGCCGATCTGGGCCGGTTGAGCCTCGAGCCGGTAACCCTGGGTGACGCGCTGGACGCCACCGACTACTACGTCTCGGCGCTCGCGACCCCCATCACCGACGCCGGCACCGGCTGGACCGACGGCAGCTACCGCACCTACGGCGTGAGCGACTGGGCCATCGCCGCCTGGAACGAAGGGCGAGGTCGCCTGGAAGTCCGGCTCCGCTTCGACGCCGAGACCGACCACGACGGCTCTACCGACGCCCTCTTTCTCGTGGCTCAGGACGCCGAGGAAGTACCCGAAGCCATCGGCCCCGAGTACCTTCCGGTGCTGCGCCTTACCTACTACGGCCCCTGACCGGACGGCTTGTGACGGTTATGTGACGGTGCGGCCGCTAGGCTCCGGTCGTTAGGAGACGACCGTGAACCACACCTGGACCTACACCTTCACCGCACTGCTCCTCGTCCTCGCCAGCTGCGCCGGCACCGGCACCGCGCCCGACACCACGCCGCCCGAGGTGCGCTCCAGCTCCCCGGCCGACGGCTCCCACGGGGCCACCAAGAACGCCGTCATCTCCGTCGCCTTCAGCGAGCCGATGAACGAGGCGGCCACCGAAGCGGCCTTCGTGCTGGAGGACGCCGGCGGTTCGCCGGTGGCGGTCACGCTGAGCTGGGCCGACGAAGGCAAGCGCCTCGTGGCCGTACCCAGCGCCCCGCTCGCCTACAGTTCCGACGCCAGCTACCAAAGCTACACCTACCGCGTCGGTACCGGCGCCGCCGACAGCGCCGGCAACCACCTGGCCGCGGCCTACGAGGCGACGTTCAGCACCATGCGCCGGCTGGGGTTCACCCTGGAGGGGGAAGCGGAGCTCGACGGGTCCGTTTACTCGAACGGGGGCGTCTACGACAACCTCTCAAACACCTTCGTGGGCGACGGCCCATCGGACTTCTACGTCCGCGCCTTCTTCTCCTTCCCGCTGAGCAGCCTGCCCGCGAACGTCGAGTCGGTGGAGCGGGCCCGGATCAACCTCTACAGCAAGAAAGAAAATAACGGCGACGCGCTTCACTATCGCCTGGAGCACGTCGACTACGGCGACCGCCTGGACGCGGCCGACTACGGCCTCACGGCCCTCGCCAGCGAGCCGGTCTTCCCGCCCGACGACGGCTGGTTGCGAGCCGACGAACGCGGCTGGCTCCAGGAAGACCTGAACGCCGGCCGCATCCGCTTCCAGATCCGCCTGAGCTCCGACAACAACGGCGACGGAAGCGAGGATGGCTACTGGCTGACCACCACCGACGCCGGCAGCGACAAGCCTTTCGTGCAGGTCGTCGTCTACGCGCCTTAGCTAGCGTCGCCTCATCCGGCGCTCCCCGTAGGCGAAGAGGCGCACCCGCCAGCCCGCAGGGAGCGCCCGCAAAAGGCGCAAGGGCCAGGCCAGCCGCCTCGGGAAGGCGACCTCGAAGGCGCGGCCCGCAAGCCCACGGGCGATGATGCGCGCGGCCGCGTCGGCCTCGAGCATGAAGGGCATGGGGAACTCGTTGGCGGCGATGATCGGCGTCTTCACGAAGCCGGGACTGATGAGCTTCAGGTCGATCTTCTCGCGCTGCAGCTCGGCCCAGAGCGCCTCGGCGTAGTAGGCGAGCGCCGCCTTGCTGGTGCCGTAGCCGCTGGTGCGCGGCAGCCCCGCGTAGCCGGCCAGCGAGCCCACCAGCGCGATGGTACCGCCGCCGGCGGCGCGCATGCGCGGCCTGAGGGCGTCGAGGGCGTAGGCCACGCCCAGCAGGTTGACCTCAAGGTGCTTTTTCAGGTTCGCCGCGGTGTCGTCGCGGCCCGCGCGCTTGAACGCCGCGCCCGCGTTCAGGACGGCGAGGTCCAGAGGGCCCGTGTCCTCCCAGACGGCGGCCACCGTCCGCTCCACCGCCTCGGCGTCGGTGACGTCGAGGGGGTAGGCGGCGCCGCCGGTTTCGCGCGCCACCGCTTCCAGCCGCTCGACGTTGCGCCCCGAGACCAGCACGTACGCCCCCTGGCGGGCGTAGTGCCGGGCCAGGGCCCGCCCGATGCCGCTCGAGCCGCCGGTGATCCAAACCCGATGAAACCTCTTTTCGCCCATCTGCCCCCGATTCTACCCCCGGGACGCTCTGAAGCCGCGGGCGTACGCGGGCGCGGCGCTAGATCTTCTCGCTGCTGTGGGTGATCTTGCTGCCCGGCGGCACGCTCTCGGTAAGCCAGACGTTGCCGCCGATGACGGAGCCGCGGCCGATCGTGACCCGGCCCAGGATCGTCGCCCCGGCGTAGACGATCACCCCGTCCTCCAGGATGGGGTGGCGGGGCACGCCCTTGACGGGGTTGCCGTACTCGTCGAGCTCGAACTTCTTGGCCCCCAGGGTCACACCCTGGTACAAACTCACACCCCGGCCCAGTACGGCCGTCTCCCCGATTACGATGCCGGTGCCGTGGTCGATGAAGAAGCGCTCGCCGATCTGGGCGCCCGGGTGGATGTCGATTCCCGTCAGGCTGTGGGCGCGTTCGCTGATGGCCCGGGGCACCAGCGGCACCCCCAGGCGGTAGAGCTCGTGAGCAAGGCGGTGGTAGGCGATGGCCAAAAAGCCCGGGTAGCAGCAGGCCACCTCCTCGGGGCTCGTGGCCGCGGGGTCGCCCTCGTAGGCGGCCTGCGCGTCCAGTTCGAGCCTGCGCCGCACCTCGGGAAGGCGCTCGAGCCAGGCGTCCACGAGCGCCTCGGGGTTGTCGTACCGGGGACGGGGTTGCGAGGTCTGCGGCAGCGCCCGGGCGCGGGCGAAGTCGAGCGCCCGTCCCACCTGGACCACCATCTCGGCCCGCACCTCGCGCAGCACCGCCAGCACGTTCGTCTCCGCGCCGCCCGCCGGAAAGAGCAGGCTCCGCAGCCGTTCCACGGCCTCGTGCACCACGCCGGGCCGCGGCAGATGCTCGAGCTGCAGCTCCTCTGCGCCCGCGGTCAGCCTGGCGGCCAGCTCCTCCAGAGAAACGTTCATAACGTCCAGCTTAGCGCCAATCGGCGGGTTTCGCGCGCCCGGCTCCGCACGGCTCAGTCCACCACCTCGAACCCCAGCTCCGCGGCCTTGTCCACGAAGAACTGAATGTTCTCGCTCTTCGTCTGCCCGCCCAGGCTCTTGCGCTCCCAGGCTTCCTCGGCGGCCAGGATCATCGTCTCGGCCAGGCAGGCCGGCACCAGGTCGGGCCCGCCGAAGCGCAGGTCGAGGTTCACCTCGGCCTCGCCGGGGAGGCGCACCACACCGCCGGGGATGACGCGCACCCCGGGCAGCTGCCGAACGGCCGGGTCCACGTCGGGGGGCACGCCCTCGTCGTAGATCCAGGCGCCCGGCTTGACGAAGTCGGGAAAGATGACCGCCGCCGGGTCGGAGGTGGCGGTGAAGACCAGGTCGGCCTCCTTGATGGCGGGGATCTCGGTCGTCGTCACGATCTCGGTCGTCGCCCCCTTGCGGGCCACCAGTCGGCGCAGCGTCTCGGCGCTCTTCTCGAGGCGCTCGAGGTTGCGCCCCACCAGGATCAGCCGCCCCACCAGCGGCGCGATCTGGCGGGCGATGCCGAAGGCCACCACCCCGTTGGCGCCCACCACCGCCGCGGTCACGTCCGAGAGCGGCTTGCCCTCGCGCTCGAAACGCTCGAGGATCTGCGGGATCGCCGCCTTGACGGTGCCGGCGGTGTAGGCCCCGCCGTTGGTCACCTGGATCTCGGGCACGGCCTCCTGAACCCTGAGGCCCTTCTCGCCCACCACGCTCCAGAAGGCCCCCAGGCCGAAGACCGTGGCCCCCAGCTCGGCGGCGAGCCGCGCGCCCTGGATGGCGCGGCGGGTGGCCAGCTCGGGCTTGCCGGTGATCTGGTGGGGCAAGAGCGGCGCCGAGATGAGGTAACAACGAATCTCGCGCCCATCCCTGGTGCGCACCCCGCGGATCTCGCCCACCTTCATCGGCCGGAAGTACTCGGCGATGCGCTCGACCCAGGCCTGACGAACCAGGCCGGCGTGCACCAGCGGGCGCAGCCAGGCGAAGCGGGGGCTCTGCCAGAAGTCCTCGAGGGTGAGGGGGTGGATCATGAAGGCGCAGACGACCTGGTCCTCGCCGGGCAGCGGCGCGGGCTCGCCCAGCTTGGGTTCGGTGCCCTCAAGGATGCGGCCCAGGTTCTCCTTGTAGCGCCAGATCACCAGCACCGCCAGCACCCAGGCCAGCACCTGGGCGGTCGCGCTCGCCGGCAGGAACATGAGCACGAGCGCCAGCGAAAAGGCGACCGTGACCACGGCCAGCGAGGCGTAGCCGGTGAGGGCGTAGACGACGAGGGCGAAGACGAGCGGCAGGAAGGCCTGCAGGTAGGGGTAGCCGGTCACCGAGAGCCCGGCAAGCAGGCCGACGAGCAGCGCCCCGCCGCGCGGGCGGAAGGGGCGCTCGGGGGCGAGGAAGGGCGGGGGGTAGAGGTGGCCCAGGTAGGCGGCCACGGCGAAGAGGAGCGCCGCCTCGAGCCCCAGCCCCCGGGCCAGGTAGACCGCGAGGAAGCCCTTGAAGACGTCCAGGCCGAAGGCGAGCAGCACCGGCCCCGCGCCCAGCACGCGCGCGGCGCTCTCGAAGCCCAGGTTGTAGACCGAGGCGAGGCGCGGGCTCTTGCCCGACAGCCGGCGCACCGCCCAGTAGCCGACCGGCACGGCGCCGATCAGGTAGGCGAGCAGCGCGAGGGGAAGTAAGGTCCAGGTCAAGTCGAGCCTCCCTAGCGGGTCCAGTTTACAAGAGGCCGGTTAGCGGGCCATCCATTCGAGCCCCTTGAGCACGCCGGTGGCCGCCAGCGTGACCAGCACGCCCGCGAGCAGCACCCCCAGCGCGATCGCGGGACCGGCGAAGCGCTTCTTGAGGCCCAGCACCACGGCGATCAACGCCCCCGTCCAGGCGCCGCTGCCGGGCAGGGGCACGGCCACGAAGAGCAAGAGCCCCAGCGCCCCGAACCGCTGCACGGTGTCCTCGCTCTTCAGGCGCACGCGCGCCTCGAGCCGGTCCCACCAGCGCTTGAACGCGGGGAAGCGCTCGAGCCAGGCCACCACTCCCGGCACCAGCCAAAGCAACAGCGGCACCACCAGCAGGTTGCCCACCAGCGCCGCGACCAGCGCCGCCAGCGGCGAAAGCCCCAGCCCCAGCCCCAGGGGAATCGCCCCGCGCAGCTCCACCACCGGGAGCATGCTCACGAAGGCGACCCAGAGCCAGGCGGATACCTCGGAAAGCGTCATGGCCTCCAGCATAAACGGCGCGGCCGCGGCCGCGCCGTAAGGATACCTACGCACTCAGGCGTTCTTGGCCCGCTCCACCAGCGCCGCGAACCCCTCGGGGTCGCGCACGGCAATGTCGGCCAGCATCTTGCGGTCGATCTCGATGCCCGCAGCCTTGAGGCCGTGCATCAGCTTGGAGTAGCTGAGGCCGTTCTGGCGCGCCGCGGCGTTGATGCGCGCGATCCAGAGGCGGCGGAAGACCCGCTTCTTCTTGCGGCGGTCGGCGTAGCTGTGCTCGGCCGCGTTGAGCAAGGTCTCCTTGGCACGCTTGATGTTCTTGGAGCGGCTGCCCCAGTACCCCTTGGCCTGCTTGAGGATCTTCTTGTGCTTGCGGCGACGAACGACGCCCGTTTTCGCTCTCGGCATGGCGCGCCTCCTAGTCGTAGGGCAGGAGGTCGCGGATGCGGCGCGCCTCGCCCTCGGCAAGCACGAACTTCTTGCCCTTGCTGCGGATCTTCTTCCCCGACTTGTGCCAGTTCAGGTGGCGCTTGCCGGGCTTGGAAGCCAGTACTTTGCCACGGGCGGTCACTTTCAGCCGCCCCTTGGCGCCCTTATGGGTCTTCATCTTCGGCATGCTTCTTCCTCCGCCGGCCGGGCGCCCCGTAGGGTCTTGCAGAGCCCGGACGCAGCAACCGCCAGTCTAACACACCGGCCGCGCCCCCGTCACCCTTAGTCTGCAGATTGACACGCCGCGTGTTGATATTTGCCACGCAGCGTGTTATTTTGCAAATATGCCCCACTACCGCCCGCGTCATTTGTCCGACCGCTTAAAACGCGCTTTGAAAACCCACCCAGCCGTCTTCCTCGAAGGGGCGCGCCAGGTGGGGAAAACCACGCTGGTCAAGAAGCTCGCGCGCGAGTTGGAAATGCGCTACGTGACGCTCGACGATCTCGACCTGCTGACATCCGCGCAGGCCGACCCCGAGGGGTTCCTGACCAGCTGGGACGAGCCGCTGGTCATCGACGAGGTGCAGCGCGCACCCGAACTGCTGCTGGCCATCAAGGCCCGGGTGGACCGAAAACGCGCTCCGGGTCGGTACCTGCTTACGGGTTCGGCCAACGTGCTGGCGTTGCCGCGGGTCGCGGAGGCTTTGGTGGGCCGTATGGCGGTGCTGACCCTCTACCCTTTCTCTCAGGGGGAGCTGGAAGGACGCCGCGAGGCATTTCTCGAACGCGCCTTTCAGGGCCGCCCTCATCCGGAATGGGAAGGCGCGGATGTTTGGGAGCGGGTGCGGCGCGGCGGTTTTCCCGAGGCTGTCCGGCTGGAAAACGCCGACCGGGCGGAGTGGTTCGCCGGGTACGTGCGCACCCTGTTGGAACGCGACGTGCGCGACATCTCGGGCGTCGAGCAGGTGGCCGTGCTGCACGCGCTGCTGGCGCTCCTGGCCGAGCGGACGGGCAGCCTGCTCAACATCAGCGAGCTCAGCCGCAGCCTAGGCAGACCCCGTTCCACCACCGACAAGTACCTGCGTCTTTTTGAAAAACTGTTCCTGGTGCACCGGCTGCCCGCCTGGGCCGCGAACCCGACCAAACGGCTTACCCGTTCCCCCAAGCTCCACATGGTCGACACCGGCTTGGCCGTCCATCTGGCCCGCGTCTTCAATGAAGGCGCGCTCCTGGAGACCTTCGTGACCATGGAGTTGACCAAGCAGCTGAGCTGGACCACGGAGCCGTACCGTCTCGCACATTTCCGGGACGCAAGCGGCCGCGAAGTGGACCTTGTCCTGGAAGGTCCCGAAGGCCTGGTGGGCATCGAAGTGAAATCCAAGCGCCGAGTCGGGCCTGGCGACTTTTCCGGCCTGCGGGTGCTCAAGAGGTCGGCACCCGAACGCTTCCGCGCCGGCTTCGTACTCCACCCGGGCCCGCAAGCTTTGCCCTTCGGCGACCATCTTTGGTCGCTGCCCATACAGGCGGTCTGGCGGTGGGGAAACGACGATCCGAAGAACGGCAGCGAGCTCGAATAAGGCCGCCTGGCGACCGGGCCGCAGAGTGGACGCCGCAAAGAAAAACGCGGCCCGGGGGCCGCGGAATCGGGTAAGGGTCGGGCTATTCCTGCGCGGGGTCGGCGGCGGGCTGAACGTCCTTCTCGGGCGAGGCCGCCTCCTCGCGCTCGGGGCGGGCCTTGCCGCGCTTTTCCGGGGGAATGGGGGCCAGCACCATGTTCATGTCGCGCCCGGCCATGAGCGGCTTCATCTCGACGACGGCGATCTCGGAAAGGTCTTCGGCGACGCGGTCGAGGATCTTCTTGCCCAGCTCGGGGTGGGCCATCTCGCGACCGCGGAACATGATCGTCACCTTGACCTTGTGCCCGGCCTCGAGGAAGCGGCGGACGTGGCCAAGCTTGGTTTGATAGTCGTGCTCGTCGATCTTGACGCGGAACTTGATCGACTTCATCTCCTGGCGCTTGGCCTTCTTGCGGGCCTCTTTCTCGGCCTGCTGCTGCTCGTAGCGCCACTTGCCGTAGTCGAGCAGCTTGGCCACCGGCGGGCTGGCGGTGGGACCGACGAGGACGAGGTCCAGGTCCTTCTGCTTCGCCAGGTCGAGCGCCTGCCGGGTCTCCATGATGCCGAGCTGTTCGCCGGATTCGTCGATTACGCGGACCTGCCGTACGCGGATTTGTTCGTTGATGCGGTGCTGGGTCTTGGTCGGTGGGGGTACCCTTCCTCTTCTTCTAATCCTTGCTCACCTCCAGGTGATTGGTCCAACCGTCGTTCGGGTCAGCCGAACTGAGTGTACCAGCCCCGGCCGCTGCACCGCAATTCAAGGTTTGGTAGCCTGAGCGGGTGAACGAACGCAAGGACCGCATCGAACGCGCCCTGGACGAAGCGCGGCGCACGGGGAAGGCGGTACGGCTCGACGGCAACTCCAAGTGCAGCCTCTACGCCTGGCCCGACGGGGTGCTGCGCGACGGCACCGGACGCGAATGGCCCCTGGAAGACGCGCTCTACATGCTCGAGAACCTCGAGCTCTACCGCGATCAGGACACCTGACCATGCTGATCGTCTACCCCACCCGCGGCGAGGCCGGTTTTCTGCGCGAACGCGCGCTCGAGCAGACGAGCTGGCGCGGACGCGAGCGGCTCGTGGGGCCGGACTGGCAGGCGCTGGAGCTGGGCCTGGGCAAGGCCAACGCCGCGATGACGCTGGGCGCCTTTCTGGAGGCTCACCCGGAGGTGCACCGGGTGCTGCTGGTGGGCGTCGCCGGCGCCTACCCGGGGGCGGGGCTGCGCGCGGGCGACGTGGTCCTGGCCGCGCAGGAGATCCAGGCCGACCTGGGCACCGTCGGAGGGCTCGAGGCCCTGGGCATGCCGGCCCTGGAGCTGGATGCGCGGCGGTACTACAACCACCTGCCCGCCGACCCCCTCTGGACCTCCCAGCTGCACGCGCTGCTGGGCCTGACCCCGCGCCCCTTTCTCACCCGCGACGCGGTGAGCGAGACCCACGAAGAGGCGGCCGAGCTGGAACGCCGCTGGGGTGCGGCGGTGGAGAACATGGAGGGGGCGGCGGTAGCCCAGACGGCTCTTTGGTTCGGCCTGCCCTGGGCCGAAGTGCGGGCGGTCTCCAACCTGGCCGGCGTGCGCGACAAGACCCGCTGGGACCTGCCCGGCGCCCTCGAGGCGCTCGCGAGGTCCTTAGAGCCCCTGCTCTAGGGCACGGCGGCCCTTGGGCGTCAGCCGCCAGACCGGCGTGGGCGGCGGGGTTTCGCTGCCCGAAGCGGGGCAGAGGTTCCGCAGGGTGCAGGCGCCGCAGACGGTGCCGCAGGCCGGGCTTTCGGAGTAGGCCAGCCCCACGTACCCCTTACGCTCGAGGGTCTCGAGCATTCCCCAGAGCACGCCCGGCTCGACGCCGACCCGCGCGGCCACCTGCGCCAGCGTTTGCGGACGCGAAAGCTCGTCGAGAACCCGGCGCAGCATCCTAGCCCCCGAGCCACAACAGCGCCAGGCGGTAGACCCCCCAGGCCAGCACCCAGGCGAGGATCAGCTCGTAGACCACCGCGACCGCGGCCCAGAAGCGCCCGAACTCGTTCTTGAGCGCGGTCACCGTGGCCACGCAGGGCGTGTAGAGCAGCACGTAGACCATGTAGGCCAGCGCCGCCGCCGGGGCCGCCGACGCCCGCAGCGCCGCCTGCAACGCGGTGGGCGCGTCCGGCGGCGGCGGGGCCAACTGCGGCAGGCCGAAGAGCGCGGGCACCGCCCCCAGCGTGGTGAGAAGCGAGGCCCAGAAGGTGGCCAGGATCTGCCCCAGGCCCTGCGCCAACCCCAGCGCGGTGGTGGGCTCGGCCCCCAGGTAGCTGACCGCGAGGGTGCCCACGACCACCTCCTTGGCCACGAAGCCGGGGATGAGCGCCCCCAAGAGCCGCCAGTCGCCGATGCCCAGGGGCGCGAAGAGGGGGGCCAGCCAGCCGGCCACGCGCGCGTAGAGGCTGCCCTCAAGGTCGCCGGGCGGCAGGTTGAGCAGCAGCCAGACGAAGAGCACCGCCAGCAGGATGGGACCGCCGGCGCCCTCCAGGAAGCTGCGGGTGCGGGCCCAGGCCTGCTTCAGCACCACCTGCATCGTGGGCAGGCGGTACGGCGGCAGCTCCATGAGGCCGCTGCTCGCCGGCTGCCCCGCGGCCCGGCCCAGCAACCAGGCGGTGAGCAGGCCCACGACCATCCCCAGCAGGTAGAGGCCGAAGACCACCCAGGCCGCGTACCGGGGGAAGAAGACCGCGGCGAAGAGGGTAAAGACGACGAGCCGCGCGCTGCAGCTCATGAAGGGGATGGCGAGCCCGACGCGCAGGCGGTCAAAGCGTCCGGTGAGGATACGGGTGCTGTAGACGGCCGGCACGTTGCAGCCGAAACCGAGGATCAGCGGGATGAAGGCCCGGCCCGGCAGCCCCGCGAGCAGCATCATCTTGTCGGCGATGAAGGCCGCGCGGGCAAGGAAGCCGCTCGTCTCCAGGAAGGCGAGGGCCACGTAGAGGAAGAAGAGGACCGGGGCGAAGCTGATCACCGTCCCCACCCCGCCCACGAGGCCGTCGGCGAAGAACGAGGCGACGAGGGGCGGCAGCGGCAGGGCGGCGATCCAGCCGGCCAGGACCTCCTGCACCGCGCCGATGAAGTCCACCCAGGGCGTCGAAAAGAGGAAGGTGAAGCGGAACGCCAGCAGCATGCCCAGCAGGAAGATGGGCCCGCCCAACAGCGGGTGCAGCACCCAGCGGTCCACGCGGTCGGTGAGCGTCAGGCGCGGCTCCGACCCCAGCAGCGCGTCCTGCGCCAGCTCGTGCGCCCGCACGTAGCGGGCGTTTTCGATCTCGAGGTAGGGGTCGATGCCGACGCGCTCGAGCTCGCCGCGCAGCTGCCGCGCCAGCTCGAGCAGCTCGCCGTCCAGCTCGATCGGCACCTCCTCGCCCGCCAGCAGGGCGAGGGCGATCCAGCGCCCCGCGGGGTGGCGGATCCGCTTGGCGAGCCGCACCGCCGCGCGGTCCAGCTCTCCGGGGTAGCGCAGGCGCAGCTCGGGGACGCGCGCCCGCTCCAGCGCCGCGAGCAGCTCGTCCGTGCCGCGCCCGCGGCTGGCGACGAGCGGCACCACCGGTACCCCCAGCGCCCGCTCCAGCGCCGCCGGGTCCAGGGTGTACCCCTTGGCCTCGGCCTCGTCCATGAGGTTCAGGGCCACCACCATGGGCAGCCCCAGCTCGGTCAGCTCGAGGGTGAGGTGCAAGTTGCGCTCGAGGTTGCCCGCGTCCACGACGTTGACCACCACGTCGGGCGGATGGGCCAGCAGCTCGCGGGCGGCCAGCGCCTCCTCCGGGGTGGTGGGGTTCAGGCTGTACGCCCCGGGCAGGTCGACGAGGCGGACCGTGCCCCCGGGAAGCCGCAGCTGCGCCTCCAGGCGGTCCACGGTGGTGCCCGGCCAGTTGCCCACCTTGAGGTTGGAGCCCGCGAGGGCGTTGATGAGCGTGGTCTTGCCGGTGTTGGGGTTGCCCACGGTGACGACCCGCATCCCGTCGGTCCGCAGGGCCGTGGCCACCGCTCCTTGGCATTCGGGACAACCCACGCCTACTCCTCCAGCTCCACACCCGCCGCCTCGGCGTGGCGGATGGCGATCAGGGTATCGCCCACGGCGATCTCCATGGGGTCGCCCAGGGGGGCCCGGCGCACCACGCGGACTTCCGCCCCCGGCCGCACCCCGAGCGCCAGCAAGCGCCGCCGGAGCAGCGGCGGCGTACGCAGCGCGCGGATGCGCGCGGGGGTGTCTTCGGGCAGGTCGGATAGGCGTCGCATCGTTCCAACGGCATTCTAGTCCCGGGGGCTGAATCCCGTCAATGCCGGTCGGATTTCTTGGATTTGAGAATGCGAATCGTTATCGCTTAGCGGAGCGCGGCGGCGGTTCGTCCTCCTCCGGACCGAAGGCCGCCCGGTCCAGGGCCCCCAGCTCGGAGGCGCTGAGCTCGCGCCAGGTCCCCGGCTTCTGCCCGCCCAGCCGGATCGGACCCATCTTCACCCGCACCAGGCGCTCGACGGGGTAGCCGATGGCGGCCATCATGTAGCGCACCTCGCGCTTCTTGCCCTCGGTCAGGGTGATGACGGCGCCGCCCTCCTTGGGCCGGGCCTTGAGCGCCTGCACGCGCACGCCCGACTTGAGGGTCACGCCCCGCTCCAGCTTGCGCAGCAGGTCGGAGGGCGGCGTGCCCTTCCGGCTCCAGACGCGGTAGACCTTCTTGACCCCGTAGCGCGGGTGGGTGAGGCGCTGGGTGAGCGCGCCGTCGTTGGTGAAGAGCAACAGCCCCTCCGAGTCGCGGTCGAGCCGCCCCACCGGGTGCAGGCCGGGCAGCTCGGGCAGCAGCTCGTAGACCGTGGGCGCGCCCGAGCGGCTGGTGCGGGTGGTCTCGTAGCCCTTGGGCTTGTGCAGCGCGAGGACGACCCGGCGCTCGGGCAGCTCGGCCTTGCGACCGCCGACGCGCACCTCGTCGCCGGGGTGCACCCGCGCCCCCAGCCGGGCCACCGCGCCGTTCACGGTCACCCGGCCGCCGCGGATCAGCTCCTCGGCCTTGCGGCGGCTGGGGGCGGCCCCGGCGAGGACCAGGTACTTTTGCAGGCGCAGGCCTTCTTCCATCCTTCCCATTCTGCCCTAGATTTCGCTTTTTGAACAGCAGTAGACTGAGGGAGGAAACCATGAAAACCTGGCCCGGCAAGGTGGCAACGGCGCTTTGGACCCTGGCGGCGGGGCTCTGGGCCTACTGGGGCGCCGCCGAGTACTTTTTCGAGGCCTACGGCGTGCCCGACGCGCCCGGCTGGGCCTACCTGGTGCCGGCCGCCGCGCTCTGGCTCTTGGGCCTCGTCGCGCTGGCGTGGCCGCGCGCGGGCGGGACGCTGCTGGCGCTCGCGGGCCTAGCCTTCACGCTCTGGTGGTGGGGGCTGATGATCGCCCGCGGGCTTTTCGGCTGGGAGCAGGCGCTGGCCACCGCCCCGGTCAGCCTGGCGCTGGTGCTCGTGGGGTTGCTGTGGTGGCTGGAGGGGCGCGTCCGCGGCCCCAGGCCCCGCACCCGCTTCCTTCCCCTGGCGCTGCCGCCGGCAGTCGTGCTGGGGGCCGCCCTCTTCTACCTGCCCTACGTCAGCGGCCGCACCCCCGCGAGTCCCGGCCCCTGGCGGGTGACGACGGCTGCGGGGGAGCTCGAGTGGGCCCCTGCGGGACCGGGGTGGAACCTGCGCCTGGGCCCGCGCTTCCCCTCCTGGGCCGAGCTGGCCGCCTACGGCCGCGAGCCGCGGGGCCTCGGCGAAAAGCCGGGGCCTTACGATCCGGCCGCCGAGGGGCTGTGCGCCTACCTGGACGCCAGCGGCACCCGGCTGCTGGACGAGCCCGCGCACGTCTGGCGGCTGCCCACCCGCGCCGAGGTGGTGGCCTCGCTGGTGCGCGGCGGCGCCCTCGCGGGCTGCCGCTACCCCGGGGGCGAGCAGGCCACCTGCGAGCGGATTCCCAACAAGGAGGGGCCCCTGTGGGACCCGGCGGCCCCCGCGGTCTACTACTGGACGGCGGAGACCACCGCGGAGGGGGACGAAGCCTGGTACGTGCCCTACAGCGGCGGCCTGCGCTACGGCGGCCGCATCGCCAGCCAGCCGCTCACCTGGGGCAACCCGCGCCACGGCTACCGCTGCGTGCGGCGGCTGCGGTGATACAATCCGTGTGCTGTGGCCGTCTACGCCGTCTACAAACCCCTGGGCGCCACCTCACACGACGTCGTCGAGACGGCGCGCCGGGTGCTGGCCACCAAGAAGGTGGGGCACACCGGCACCCTCGACCCGCTGGCCACCGGCGTGCTGGTGCTGGCCACGGGCTCGCACACCAAGCTCGTGCCCTTCCTGAGCGGCGAGGACAAAGAGTACCTGGCCTGGATCAGCTTCGGCGGCAGCACCCCCACCCTCGACGCCGAGGGGCCGCTCCAGCCCGCGACCCCCTGGACGCCCGACGAGGCGGCCCTGAAGCGGGCGCTGGCAAGGTTCCTGGAACTCGAGGAGCAGGTGCCCCCCGCCTTCTCGGCGGTCAAGGTGGGCGGGGTCAAGGCCTACGAGGCGGCGCGGCGTGGCGAGGCGCTGGCGCTCGAGCCCCGTCCGGTGCGCTACCACCAGGTGGAGCTGCTGGCGCTGCAGGAACGCCCCGAACCGCTACGCATCGCTCCGGGCGCCGAGGGCTGGCGGCCCGACCCCCGGGGCCGGCCGGTGGAGCTGCCGCCCGAGCTCGCCCCCCTGCCCACCGCGGTGGTGCGGCTGGTGGTGGGGTCGGGCACCTACGTGCGCGCCTTCGCCCGCGACCTTGGTGAGGCGCTGGGCACCGGCGCCTTCCTGAGCGGCCTGGTTCGGACGCGCGTGGGGCGGGTGGTGCTCGAGCAGACCGTACCCGCCGAGACGCTCGCCCAGGCGCGCCCCCTGGCCGCGGCCGAGGTGCTGCCCTTCCCCGCGGTCGAACTCGACCACACCGAGGTGCGCCGGGTGCTCCAGGGCGTGCCCCTGCCCATCCCCGCCCGCGGCCTGGTCGCGCTTACCGACCGTCAGGGCCGGCTCGTGGCCGTGGCCGAGGGCGACGGCTTCAAGCTCAAGGTGCGCCGCGTCTTCCGGCCCGAGGACTAACCCGCCCACTCCTCGCGTAAAAGCCCCCAGACCACGCGGTCGTCGCAAAACTCGTGGGCGCAGAGCGCCCGCCGCAGCACCGCCTCGCGGGTGAAGCCCAGCCGTTCGGGAATCTTGCAGCTCGCGGTGTTGCCGGAGGCGCAGTGGATCTCGATCCGGTCCACCGGGAAGTGCGCGAAGGCGAGGTCCACCAGGCGCCGCACCGCCCGCGTCATCAGGCCCCGCCCCGTGGCCTCACGGGCGAGCCAGTAGCCGACCGAGGCCACCCGGTTCACCGCATCCACGCGGTTCAGGCCCAGCACCCCCGCAGCCCGCCCCTCGTAAAACAGGGTGAGCGTGATCGCCCGCTCCTCGGCCAGTTCGCGCAGCTGGTTCTTCAGGAAGGCGCGGGTGTACGCGGCGTCCCGGGTGGCGTCCACGAAGGGCAGCCAGCGGCGCAGGTGCTCGCGGTTGCGGTCGATGAGCTCGAAAAGGGCTTCGGCGTGTTGGGGCACGGCCAGGGCCAGCTCGAGCCCCTCCCCCAGGTCTTCGCGCAGCATGTTTCATTGTACGCGGCCCGCGCGGCGCCCGCCCGACCTCGCCGTGAACCCCGCACCTCCAAGGCCTGCGCATCTTCCGGACGCGCGGATGGACGGGGGCGACATCATTGTGATATCATCTTGATACTAGGAGGTGCAGATGAAACAGATTGCCGAGAAACCGGCGTTCAAGATCAACGGCTTCGCCATGCTGCTGGTGGCCCTGGCGCTGCTTGTCTTCAGCGGCTGGGAGGGCTGGCGCTTCTTCGCACAGCTCACCCTGCGCACGGACTGGGGCGCGCTGGCGTGGAGCACCCTCGCCCTGATCGCCTTCCTCCTCTTCGTACCGGGTTTCTTCACCGTCCAGCCCAACCGGGCCAAGGTGCTCATCTTTTTCGGCAAGTACACCGGCAGCGTGCGCGACGACGGCTTCTGGTGGGCCAACCCCTTCACCAGCAAGGTGGCCGTCAGCCTGCGGGTGCGCAACTTCAACTCCGACGTGCTCAAGGTCAACGACAAGCACGGCAACCCCATCGAGATCGGCACCGTGGTGGTCTGGCAGGTGGTGGACACGGCCAAGGCCGTCTTCGACGTGGACGACTACGAGGAGTTCGTGCGGGTGCAGGTGGAGACGGCCATCCGGGCGCTGGCGAGCCGCTACCCCTACGACGCCGAGGAACACGAGCTCTCGCTGCGGGGCAGCCCCGACGAGGTGGCGAAGGCCCTCACCGACGAGGTGCAGGAACGGCTCAAGGTGGCCGGGGTGAGGGTGCTCGAGGCCCGCATCAGCCACCTCGCCTACGCACCGGAGATCGCCCAGGCGATGCTGCGCCGGCAGCAGGCCCAGGCCATCATCTCGGCGCGGCGCCTCATCGTCGACGCCGCGGTGGGGATGGTGCAGCAGGCGCTCGAACACCTGGAACGCGAAAACGTGGTCGCCCTCGACGAGGAGAAGAAGGCCGCCATGGTCAACAACCTGATGGTCGTCCTCACCGGCGACCAGGCGGCGAGCCCGATCATTAACACCGGGACGCTGTACGGGTAGAAAATGAGGCAAGAGCGTCGGGATAATAAACGCCTGTGGCCTGTAGCCTGTGGCCTGTGGAGATCCACGCGCGCAACCACGTGCTACAAGCCACAAGCTACAGGCTGCCTTTAGCCATGAAAAAACGCTTCCTCCTCCGGCTCGATCCCAAGGTGTACGATGCCCTCGCCAAGTGGGCGGCCGACGACCTGCGCAGCGTCAACGCCCAAATCGAGTACCTGCTCACCAAGGCGCTGAAGGAAGCGGGCCGCCTCCCACGGGAGGAGGAGCGCAGGGAGACGCAAGGTGAAGACGTTTGACCCCGACCTCGACACCGCCGGTCGGCCGCTGCGCGCCGCCGGCCTGCTCCTCATGGGGGCCGCCCTGGCCTACTACGCCTACGGCACGGCCGCAGGGCTGCCGCTCGGACGGGCGCTGGTGGCGCTGTGGGTCTTTCTGATCGTGGCCTTCTTCGTGGGGTTGCTTTGGTGGATGCCGGCGCGGCTGCGGTACCGGCTCTCGGACCGGGACCTGGAGATCCAGCACTTCCTGGGCCGCCGCCGCATCCAGCTCGAGAACCTGCGCGAGGTCCACGAGGTAACCTTCGCGCTGGGCCGCCGCAGCGGCAGCGCCGCGCTGCCGGGGTACTACGTGGGGCGGTTCCAGAGCAACCTGGGCCGCCTCACCGCCTACACCGGCCGGGCCGCGGGCGAGGGGGTCCTGCTCGTGCTCCACACCGGCGAGCAGGTGCTGCTCGCCCCCAAGCGGGCCCGGCTGATGCTGGCGCAGCTGCGCAGCGCGCTCCCCGAGGGCGCCGAGGAGGCCTGATGAACCAAGCCGACCGAGCCGTAACCGTAACCATCGTCCTCAGCTGGCTGTTGTTCGCGGTCTACTACACGCAGGTGGGGACGCTGAACAGCCCCTGGTTCCTGGGGTTCAGCCTGGTCTACATGTGGATCCCGGGAATCGTCGCTCTGGTGCTCGCCCGGCGCGAGGGGCTGCGCCTCCGCCTCTGGGCGCGACCCAACCGCTGGTGGCTGGCCGCCTGGCTGCTGCCGGTGCTCTTCAGCCTGGCCAGCATCGCCGCCAGCCTGCCCCTCGACGAGTACGTAGGGCTTGCCCAAGTCCGCGAGGCGATCGCGGCCCGGAGCGGAGCCGAGGCGGCGAGCCTGCCCGAGTGGGCCTTGTGGACGGCGCTGATCGTCCAGGCGCTGCTGGCCGGCGCGACGATCAACCTGCTCTTCGCGCTGGGCGAAGAGCTGATGTGGCGCGGCTACCTCTGGGAGCGCACCCGCGAGCTGGGGTTCTGGCCCGCCTCGCTCTACATCGGCGTGGTCTGGGGTGCCTGGCACGCGCCGCTCGTTTACTTCCTGGGCTACAACTACCCCGACCACCGCTTCCTGGGGGTCTTCTTCATGGTGGTCTTCGCGGTGCTGCTCACCCCCTGGATGCTCTACCTGCGCGATAAAGGCGGGGCGGTCGCGGTGCCGGCCCTCTTCCACGGCACCCTGAACGCCGTGGCCGGCCTGCCCTTGCTCGTTTTCGCGGGCAGCGCCGACCCCCTAAACCGCACGAACGACCTGCTCGTGGGCCTTACCGGTCTGGGCGGCTTCGTGGTGCTGGCGCTGGCAAACCTCTACCTGAGGCGCCTGGTGCCGCCGGATCGGGAAAGCGCAGGCTGAACAGCGGTCTTCACAGCTCCGGGAGTCTGCTGTTAATATCTTTTAATTCCGAGTAAAATTTTTTTGCTTTCTCTAGTCGCTCCGGTGTTGCTTTACGAGGCTTACGACGACTGGTTTCCTCCCAAGGGTCTTCGTACCCCTCTTCTTTTTTTAAATACAATGCTGTCGCCGCCAATTCTAGCGTGATGGAGTCTGTTTCATTCATTTTCTTTAGCAGTAAGTTTTGCTCATCAGCTTCGGTCGCATCATCAAGTGTCTTTTTAACTATTTCATATATTGAATATTTTCTCTTTCCATCAGCTGTTAGAGATTCAGTATGTTTGACTATACCCATTGCTGTTGCTATTTCAATGTGATTTGACAGATCTTCGCTGTATGGCCCATAGTGGAAGTATACATAGTCATAACCCATATCGATTCCGGCCGCCTCCATGATATAAACCATTTTCTGAAGCCTAGTTTTACCTACGACTCTCCCACCTGCCTTCTCTATAATTGATACCACCTTCTTAGGGCTGATCACGGGTTTAATCATTTTGCCTCCTTGATCGCTTGCTCGACCGCACGTTTGGATATGTCCATTACTATACCATAACCATCATTGTCCCCCCTGTCTACGTAAGCCCTAAAAAGGTCCAACTTGTACGGCCTGGTGACTACAACAGGGGACTCTAATGCAATATCCTGTACTTCTCCATGCACATCCTCAATAAATATCTGACTAAAATTAGGAGTCTTGTTATATTCATAGAGCTTTCGGGACTTGCCGTCTATTAATATTCTTGGTTGTTCTTTAGACAGTGCAGAATTGTATTGTTCAATTTCATTTATCACGTAGTTTTTTACGAGAGTGGATATACTAGGCATAATCTCATCAAATACACCTTTGTCTCTGAGCATTTGTTTTACTAATAGATGAATATCTATAGCTTTATATAAATTACGTTCTAATAATTGCTTAGCTAATTTAGATATTCTTAGTATATCGGACTCTGCCAAGTAGTAGAGGCTATTCCAGAATACAGTGTCATCCAATTGCAGGATGTTATCTATATTCTTAGGTTCGTTGACGAAATTGACATATTGGTGGTTCTCAGGTAAACCAAGCCTCTTGACGCCAGATGCTCCCTCACTTTTAATTATCTTAAATACTTCGGTAAGCAAAGCGGTGAACATACTTTCTGCAGCACGAACTGCTTTATGAAAATACACAGTTGGATACAGCTGAAAAAGCGAGAGAACATAAGTTTCTGCAGCATATATAGCTTTTCTATTCAAAGTAAGCGTAGTTAGTTCGCTGTAACGCTCTCCGTCCTCAGAGTACAAAGGGATTATGCCGATCTCCATATTCGATAGCAGCCAGGTAAAGTCTATTGCGCTGTTCTGAATCCCTACCATAAGTCTATCCCGCTGCATGTAATCTAGGCGGTCTGCATCAAATTGACTCGATACAATAGCGTCATAGATATCCTCTGGCTCTTTGGAAATGACGTTTGCGACATCGTCAGGAAAGCCGCTACCCAGGCTTGATAACACGTCAGCAATCTCGCTATCCGTAATAAGTCGCCTACTTTTCTCCTCGTGGCTTATACTGTCTACCTTAGTAATAGCAAGCACATCTTCGAATGCATGACTGAACATACCATGGCCAACATCGTGCAGCAAAGCTGCGGCCAGAACAATATTGGCCTTAGTAGCTGAAAAATTAATATCCAGTCTCCTTTTGATTATATTTATTAGTTTCCTTGCTATATGAAATGTTCCTATACTATGGATAAACCTAGTATGTGTGGCTCCAGGATACACAAGATCAGTAAAACCAAGCTGTTTGATTCTTCTGAGTCTTTGGAAGGGTCTAGTTTGAATGACTCTCCACATGTGGTATTCAAATTCTGTATTATCAAATTCAATTAGATTATGCACCGGATCTCTTATTCTCTGTGGTTTCCTCGTCACATGAATCGCCTCTGGTGTCATATTACAAATGTAATAGCATGTTTAATGTTCATTTTCAACAGTGGTAACAGTGGTACAGTTGGTCCTGGCACAGGCGCTCTTGTTCCCAAGGCTTTGCAGCGGAGAGTATTGCTAGAGGGCTTTGTTTTAGGCGCTCAGCTCACGGTGATAATAGCTGTACAAACGATATAGCGCGCGGCTTAGATTGCTACATTGCT
Organism: Oceanithermus desulfurans; assembly: GCF_014201675.1. Taxonomy (NCBI): domain Bacteria; kingdom Thermotogati; phylum Deinococcota; class Deinococci; order Thermales; family Thermaceae; genus Oceanithermus; species Oceanithermus desulfurans. The sequence continues at coordinate 61,672 of NZ_JACHEZ010000010.1, forward strand.
CGAGCTGAGTGCTGACCCATATCCCTAGTGTTAGACGCACGGAACTTACCATGCCACTCTTTGATTGTGAAGCGCGAAAGCCATAGACTGAAGGGGGAGGCCGCAATGAAAGCCCTTTTGCGCCGCAGGTCGCCGGTACTGGCTCTGGCGATGCTGGCCCTATTTGCGTGGGCCCAGCCGCAGGACGTCCCCTGGCCGGTCGACACCGCCCAACCCGACTGGGACTACGGTTTCTGGTTCGACAAGAACACGGCGCGCTGGCAAACGTTCGCCCCGGCCCATCCCGAGCTGCGGGCGCTGGCCGTCTACGTCGACCGAATGGGGGACCCGGGTACGGTCGTGGTGGAGCTGCAAGACCCCGACGGCCAAGCGCTCGCGCGGGTCAGCGGCAAACCCGAAAGGGGAGGCTGGCTCTACCTGCCCTTCGAAAAGGCCGTCCGGGTGACCCCCGGCAGGCTCTACCGGATCTACGTATACAGCGACCGGGTATCGCCCAATCCCAGGCAGCGGTTCTTCTGGCGGGGAATCCGGTCGAGCCGCTTCTGCCCGGTCTGCACGACCGACGTCGCCAGTGGCTGGCCGCAGTTCCGCTACGCCTTCGTCGTCTACGCTTCCCGCTGAACCCGCTTGCCCGGGGCCCGCGGCCGCGGTTATAGTAAGCGCAATGAAACGCTTCGCCGTTCGCTTCTGGTGGTGGCCCGGTTAACCCCGGGGCGGACGGCCTGTGCTTGATTCCCGGGGCGATGCACACCGGGAGTTTTTATTTTGCTTGCCAAGGAGATGACGATGAAGACGAAACCCGTGGTCAAGACCCTGCTCGCCGATCTGGAAACGCCGGTGACCGCCTACCTGAAGCTGGCCGAGAAAGCGCCGGTAAGTTTCCTGCTCGAGTCGGTGGAGGCGGGCAAGCGCTGGAGCCGCTACTCGATCATCGGCGTCGGGGCCAGGCGCACCTTCCGGCTGAGGGACGGCGCCTTCACCATCGACGGCACCGAGGTAAAGGCCGAGGACCCGCTGGCCACGCTCTACCACGCGGTGCATCGCGAGGTGGAAAACGGTCACGAGCTGCCGCCCTTCTGGGGCGGGGCGGTGGGCTACGTGGCCTACGACCTGGTGCGCTACTACGAAGAGCTGCCCGACGCCAACCCCGACGAGATCGGCGCGCCCGACCTGCTCTTCGTCGAGCCCGAACTGGTGGTGGTCTTCGACCACCTGAAGCAGGTGCTGCACCTCGTGGCCCCGGCGCTGGGCGACGGCCCCTCGGCCGCCGCCCGCGCCCGGGAGCTGCTGGACGCCGCCGAGCGCAGGCTGCGGGGGCCGCTGCCGGGGGTGCCGGGCGGGCGCGGCGGGCGCAAGACCGCGTTCCGCGCTAACCTGAGCCCTGCGGACTACGCCCGCATCGTCGAAAAAAGCAAGGAGTACATCCGCGCCGGCGACATCTTCCAGGTGGTGCCCTCGGTGCGCTTCACCGCCGAGCTGGGGGTGCACCCCTTCGCCCTCTACCGGGCGCTCAGGAGCGTCAACCCCAGCCCCTACATGGGCTACCTTGACCTGGGCGAGGTGACGCTCGTCTCGGCCAGCCCCGAGAGCCTGCTGCGCGCCGAAGGCCGCCGCGTGACCACCCGCCCCATCGCCGGCACCCGGCCGCGCGGGGCTACGCCCGAGGAGGACCGGGCGCTGGCCGAGGAGCTGCTGGCCGACGAGAAGGAGCGCGCCGAGCACGTGATGCTGGTGGACCTGAGCCGCAACGACCTCGGCCGGGTGGCCAAGCACGGAAGCGTTCGGGTGGAGGAGTTGATGCGGGTGGAGCATTACTCACACGTCATGCACATCGTCAGCACCGTGACCGGGGAGCTGGAAGAGGGCAAGACGCCGCTCGACGCGCTGGCGAGCGTGATTCCGATGGGCACGGTCAGCGGCGCGCCCAAGATTCGGGCGATGGAGATCATCGACGAACTCGAGCCCACCCGCCGCGGCCCCTACGGCGGCGCCTTCGGCTACATCGCCTACGACGGCGCCATGGACGTGGCGCTGACGCTGCGCACCTTCGTGATCGCCGGCGGCAAAGTGCACGTCCAGGCGGGGGCCGGCGTGGTGGCCGACAGCGACCCCGAGCGCGAGTACCAGGAGTGCGTGAACAAGGCGAAGGCGTTGATGAGAGCAGTCGAATTGGCAGAGAAGGGGTTGTGAGGGTGGAAAGACGAATTAGCCTGTGGCTTGTAGCTTGTAGCTTGTGGAAAAACCATTCGATCAATCCCACAGGCTACGGGCCCCTGGCCACGGGCTCTTCTCGCTTGCGGCTTGTGACTCGTGGCTTGTGGAAAAACCATCCAATCGAGTCCGCAGACTACAAGCCACAGGCTACGGGCCGTCCGTGGAGGTGTTTGAATGCCTGAAAGCGTCGAAAACCTTCGCATCTGGCAGGAAGGTATGCAACTGGCCAAAGACATTTACCGGGCCTCGAGTTCCTGGCCCAAAGAAGAGGTTTATGGCTTAACTACCCAGGTGCGCCGGGCCGTTGTTTCCATTCCCGCCAACCTGGCCGAGGGCGTCGGCCGCGGCACGGCCGCCGAGCTTTCACGGTATTCGCGGATTGCACTGGGAAGCGCTTACGAATTGGGTACGCTGCTTAGGCTCGCGCGCGATTTTGGCTACTTGGCGCATGCAAACTTCGAGGAACTGAACGTGCGCGTTTCGTCCCTTGCCAAGCAAATCTCCGCCTTCATCTCCTACCAGGAGGGCCGCAAATGAAAGGCAAGAAACCACAGGCCACAGGCCACGAGCTACAGGCTGAAGAGGTGCCCCCCACCTCCCACCCCCTATCCCCCGCCCCCCACCTCCTGCTCATCGACAACTACGACTCCTTCACCTACAACCTCGCCGACTACCTGGGTCAGCTGGGGGCGCGGCTGACCGTCTGGCGCAACGACAAGTTCGCGCTCGAGGACGTGGAGCGGCTGGCCCCCGACGCCGTGGTCATCTCGCCGGGACCGGGCACGCCCGAGGAGGCGGGGCTCTCGATCCCGCTCGTCCGGGAGTACGCCCCCAGGCTACCCATCCTCGGCGTCTGCCTGGGCCACCAGGCCATCGGCGCCGCCTTCGGCGCGAAGGTGGTGCCGGCACCGCGCATCATGCACGGCAAGACCAGCCCCATCGAGCACTCGGGGCAGGGCATCTTCATGGGGCTGCCCAACCCCTTCACCGCCACCCGCTACCACTCGCTGGTCATCGACGATCTGCCCGGCAAGCTCGAGGTGCTGGCCTGGACGCCCGAGGAAGGGCAGCAGACCGTGCAGGCGGTGCGCCACGTGCGCTTCCCCACGGTCGGCGTGCAGTTCCACCCCGAGAGCATTCTCACCGAGCTGGGGCTGCAGCTCTTGGCCAACTGGCTCGGCGAGGTCGGGCTGTTCTGGAAGACCCACCCACGGGAGGAGGAGCAATGAACGCGTTGCACAAGGTACTCGACGGCAAGACCCTGACCCAGGACGAAGCCCGGGCGCTGATGGGCCGGATGATGGCCGGCGAGCTCAGCCCGGTGCAGACGGCGGCGCTGCTCGCGGCGCTCAAGGTGCGCGGCGAAACGCCCGACGAGATCGCCGGCTTCGCCCACGCCATGCGCGAGGCGGCGCGGCCGGTGCAGGTGAAGGGCGAACTGGTGGACGTGGTGGGCACCGGCGGCGACGGCGCGGGCACCTTCAACATCTCGACCACCGTCGCCTTCGTGCTGGCGGCGGCGGGCCTGCGGGTCGCCAAGCACGGCAACCGCGCCGCCAGCTCCAAGAGCGGCTCGGCCGACCTGCTCGAGGCCCTGGGGGTGAACATCGAGCTGGAGCCAGAGCGGGTGGCCCGGGTGATCGAGGAGGTGGGCATCGGCTTCCTCTTCGCCCGTACCCACCACCCGGCCATGCGCCACGTCGCCCCGGTGCGGGCCGAGCTGAAGACCCGCACCGTCTTCAACGTGCTGGGGCCGCTCACCAACCCGGCGCGGGCGCGGTACTTCCTGCTGGGCGTCTACGGCCCCGAACTGCTCGAGCCCATGGCCTACGCCCTGGCCGAACTGGGGGTGAAGGGGGCGTGGGTGGTCCATTCGCGCGGCACCGACGAGCTGACGTTGGGCGAAAACGAGGTGGTGGAGCTCCGGGACGGGCGCACCCGGCGCTTCAGCTTCCGCGCCGCCGACTACGGTCTGGAAGAGGCCCCGCTGGAAGCGCTGGCCGGGGGCACGCCCGAAGAGAACGCCGCGCTGACCCGCCGCATCCTCAGCGGCCAGGAAGCCGGGCCCAAGCGCGACGTGGTGGCGCTCAACGCCGCCGCCGCGCTGGTGGCCGCGGGCCGGGCCGCTGCGCTGGAAGAGGGGCTCGAGCAGGCGGGCAAGGTGCTGTACAGCGGCGCGGCGCTGGAGGTGCTCGAACGCCTGGTCGCGGCCACGCAGGGGTAAACCGCGGACCGCCGCGGGCCGGGCCCGCGGCGGTCCAGATCATGTAACAGCCAGGGGCTACGGAGCGGTGTAGGTGTCCCGGTCCCCAGCGATCCGAGCGGACTCGCCCGCAGGAAGCCCGAAAAGGCTGTCCTCGGTCGAGAGGTCGAACATCTCGGAGGTCGTCAGAGACGAATAAAATGCGCTGCTGTTTACGCTCACGGTGTCCCCGCTCGCCGGGGCGAAGCCGGTAAACCCGGTCAGACCCGTCAGATCGGGCAGGGTGTACGACGTCGCGCTCGCTAAGAAGCCCGTCGACACCATCGCGCTGAGGGTCTTGGTCGCCCAGCTCATGGTGATGCCGTACATGCGCAGCTGCGGGTCGCTGACACTCAGCCCGCTGATCGTGGGGAAGGTGTCGGAACTGACCGTGACGCTAAAGGGTGCGGGCAGATCAGCCGTAAAGCTGGCGCCCGGAGTCGTCGACGTGGCCAGGTGGATCAGGTTCTGCACACCGGACCCGTCCGAGGCCATGACGAAGGCCAGATCGTGGTCGCTGAACGCGAACGAAGTGAAGGAGCCTCCTGAGGATCCGAGGATCCCGCCCATCACTCCCGTACCTTTCGGCGTTATCGTAAGCATCATCGCACCGGCCGTCGGCCAGCCCGCGGGCACCTGGGCACTGAAGTCGGCGATGCTGCCGGAGATCACGTTGGCTGTGTCGCCCGCGGCGAGGGTGATGCTGTAGCTCCCGCCAGCGGTTACGTTGACGGTCAACATGTCGGCAGCGATGGGCGTACCGCTACCGTCGAGCGCCACGAGCACCAGGTCCTGCTCCCCCGTGCTGCCGTCGGTAACGTTGAAGGTGCCCGCGGTGGTGCCCGCGGTCATCGCGTTGTCCCCGTAGTAAAGGGCCGCCTCTACGGCGCCCGCGACGCTCGTTACGTCAAAGGTCACGTCGAAGGCTATGGGGCTCGCGGCTGCCGGTGGGCAGGAGAGGTCGGGCGTCTCGGTGTCGGCCTTGGTAAGCGACCATACGGTGGTGTCGTCGCCGCAGCGTACGGCCACCTCGTAGGCGCCCGTCGCCGTGAACGCGAACGACGTCACATCGTCCGGAACCTGCCAGCTACCGCTGCCCACGCGGTAGGCGGCGGCATCGGCACCGGTGGCCGTGACGCTCACGTTCTTCGCCGGCGCGGGGCTGGGGCAGGCGGTGAGGACCAGGGCCGTCAATACCAGCAACATTAAACCTGCTAACGTTCGTATCATCGGTATCACCTCAGCGCGATTGTAGGACGTATGCCCCTTCCGTTTTGGTCATTACCGCTCCCAACATATAGTTTGTACCAAGTCAAACCAGAAGACCTCGCAGTCACCCCCAGGGGGCGTAGTTGGCGCCGTCTTTCTCCGAAACGGTAAGCCCGGCCCCAACCAGCGGGCGCCCGGGGCCTCCCCCGGGCGCCCGAGTCGGCGCTACAGTTAAGAGTTCGGCACGCACACGGGATCCTGGGAATCCACCGTGATGCACACCTGCGCGGCCGACCAAGTGATCGTCACGCTCGTGCTGGTCCCGTCGCAGTCGGTACCGCTGAAGCTGGCGGTTCCGCTATCGATCAAACCGCCCGTGTAGTGCACACCCGATAGGCTCACCTCGAGGTCCCAACCGGAGGCGCAAGAGGCATCGGTTCCACTAAAGCTTCCGATGGCGTTCAGGGTGCCGTCGCCCCAGGGGTTCTGCGCATCGTCGGGCGTCCAGGTGCCGCTGAGGTTGTAGCTGAAGGTGTAGGTATCGCCGTTGTAATCGACCTGCCAGCTTCCCTCGTAGTCGAAGTCGTACTGGCTCCCCTGCTTGACGAGGTCGTGCCGGGTCAACGTCCAGGTCCAGGTCAGGGAATCCCCGCCGCCGCTGAACCCCCATTCCACCTCGCCGCTCACCTTGATGCCGGCTTCGGGGTCGGCGTCGTTGGGGTCCTGCACGTTGAGGTCGTTGTACTGCCAGTACCCGCTGAACGAGCCCTCACCGCCGCTGTAGCTCCAGGTGCAGCGGCCGTTGTAGCTGGCGTTTACGGGAATGCCGTCACCGTCGGCATCGGTTAGCGCTCCCGTCACCGTCACGCTGTCGCAATCCCAGCTCGCCACATCCAGTGGAGCCGCTCCCGAAGAAAAGGGCAGGAAGAGCACCGGTATCGGCATTCCGGCCAGCGTCAGCGGCTCCGACAGCTTGTAGAGCTGTTCGTTGGCGGTGCTAAGCGGAGCCGCCACGTCCCGCGGGTCCAGCGAGCTACCCCCGCCGCCGCTCCCACCGCCGGGAGCCTGCCCTCCGCAGGCTGCCAGAAGAGCGGCCAAGGCAACGCCAAGAAGCATCCACCACTTCCTCATCACGCACCTCCTTCGTTCGGTAGGCGTCGTCAGGGAGAAGCAGAAGACGGCAACGGAGCTTCCAGCGACTTCAGGTACATTTTATCACGCGCATATGCAGTCACCCGAACCTGCAGGAATTGGTCGGAAGCCACCTCAGGAACTCAAGGTCGGTTAGACTGAGCCCATGCGTCGCTGGTTCGCGCTCCTGTTCCTGCTCGCAGCCGCTCAGGCCCAGACCCACGTCTTCCACACCCCCCTGCCCATGGACCGGGTGCAGGGTGTCTTCGCCATGCAGGGGGCGGGCACGGTCGACTTCGGCCTCGACCCCGCCGCCCGCGCCGGCGGCTTCCTGGACCTCTGGACCTACCGCGGACGCTTCGCGATGAGCGCGGTTTCGCTGTCGAGCCCCGTTCCGGCCGCGGGCCTGTGCTACACCGCGGCCCTCGACTACCTGGGCTGGGCCCTGGTTCGCGAGACCACCTTCCGCATCCGCTACGGCGCCGGAGGCGGGGCCCAGCTCTGCCGCCTGCGCGACGTCCACGGGGCGGAGCTCCGCCGCCTTTGGCCGCTGGTCGAGGGGGTGGCGAGCCTGCAGTACCGGATCTTCCCCAACGTAGTGGGCGACGTCAGCCTGAGCGCAGGCTGGCCCGAAGGGTTGGGGGCGGCGGTGGCCTTCGGCTTCGCCTTCTGAGTGGACGAGTTCCCGACAATTGGGCTTTTCATTGCTAAAGAATTGCGTGGCTCACTGCGTCCTCATGTCGACGGAAACGCGCCCGGGTGGTATAATGAAACGAGCGAGGTAGGCACGACGTTGCACGAAACAGAGGAGGAAAATGGGTAACTACGACGCCTCGAGCATCAAGGTGCTCAAGGGGCTGGAGGGCGTGCGCAAGCGCCCGGCGATGTACATCGCCGGCACCGGCACCGACGGCTTCCACCAGCTCCTCACCGAAATTCTGGACAACTCCGTCGACGAGGCCCTGGCGGGCTACGCCGACACCATCAAGGTCACCCTGCACCGAGACGGCTCCGCCAGCGTGGAGGACAACGGCCGCGGCATCCCCGTGGACGTGATGGCCGGCGAGGGCAAGCCCGCGGTCGAGGTGATCTACACCGAGCTGCACGCCGGCGGCAAGTTCGAAGAGGGCGCCTACAAGGTTTCGGGCGGCCTCCACGGCGTGGGCGCCAGCGTGGTCAACGCGCTCACCGACTGGATGGTCGTCGAGGTGTGGCGCGGGGGCAAGCACTACCGCATCGAGTTCGCCCGCGGCGAGGTCAAGAAGCCGCTCGAGGTCGTGGGTAAGGCCCCCAAGGGCAAGACCGGGACCCGGGTGCACTTCATGCCCGACGCCACAATCTTCGAAGAGGGGCTCGAGTTCGACTACCGCCGGGTGCGCCGCCGGGTGCGCGAGGTCAGCTACCTGGCCGGCGGCCTGCGCATCGAGCTTTCCGACGAACGCTCCGGCAAGCAGGAGGTCTTCCACGACAAGGGCGGGGTGGCCAGCTTCGCGCGGGCCCTGGCCGAGGGCGAGGACCTGCTCTACGACAAGCCCGGCCGCCTCAGCGGCCAGGTGGACGAGGTGGAGGTGGACGTCGGCTTCATCCACACCAAGGGCTACACCACCCAGCTGCTCAGCTACGCCAACATGATCCCCACCCGCGACGGCGGGGTGCACCTCTCGGGCTTCCGCGGCGCCTACACCCGCGCCATGAACCAGTACGCCAAGAAGGCGGGGCTGCAGAAGAACGGTCAGCCCAAGCCCTCGGGCGACGACCTGCTCGAGGGTCTGTTCGCGGTCATCTCGGTCAAGATCCCCCAACCGCAGTTCGAGGGTCAGACCAAGGGCAAGCTCCTCAACCCCGAGGCCGAGCGCGCGGTGAGCAGCGTGGTCTACGAGAAGCTGATGGACTTCCTCGAGTCCAATCCGCGCATCGCCAAGACGATCTACGACAAGGCCCAGCGCGCGGCCCAGGCCCGCGAGGCGGCCCGCAAGGCACGCGAGCTGGTGCGCCGGCAGAACCCGCTCGAGTCCGACGACCTGCCGGGCAAGCTGGCCGACTGCCAGACCGAAGAGCCCGACGAAGCCGAGCTCTTCATCGTCGAGGGCGACTCGGCGGGCGGCTCGGCCAAGCAGGGGCGCGACCGCCGCTTCCAGGCCATCCTGCCCCTCAGAGGCAAGATCCTCAACGTCGAGAAGGCCAACCTGCAAAAGGCGCTCAAGAACAACGAGGTGCGGGCGATGATCGCCGCCATCGGCGCCGGCATCCAGGGCACCGGCGACGAGGCCCACTTCGACATCGACAGCGTGCGCTACCACAAGATCATCCTCATGACCGACGCCGACGTGGACGGCTCGCACATCCGTACCCTGCTGCTCACCTTCTTCTACCGCTTCATGCGCCCGATCATCGACCACGGCTACCTCTACATCGCCCAGCCGCCGCTCTACAAGCTCAAGGTGGGGCGGCGCAGCGAGTACATCTTCGACGACGAGGCGCTGAAGGCCGCGCTGAAGAAGGTGGGCGACAAGAAGTACGAGATCCAGCGCTTCAAGGGTCTGGGCGAGATGAACCCCGAGCAGCTGTGGGAGACGACGATGAACCCCGAGACCCGGGTGCTCAAGCAGGTCACCGTCGAGGACGCCCTCTACGCCAGCGAGATCTTCGAAGACCTGATGGGCGCCGACGTGCAGCCGCGGCGCGAGTTCATCGAGGAGAACGCCAGGTTCGCCGAGCTGGACGTGTAGCCTGAGCGCGCGGCACCCAGTTCGCGGTGCGTGGTACGGGCGGGCCTTGGCCCGCCCGAAACCTTTCGCGCCAGTCTTGCGAAACCAAGAGCACGCGCCCGGCCTGATTTACAATGGGGGCCAAAGCAGTCGCGAAAGGACGGTGTTCCGTGGAAGGTCGCCCTTTATTGCTGCCCCTGCTCGACGAGGCCCTGAAGCGCCGGGGCTGGCTCGAGCCCGCGGACGTCGAGGCCGCCGCCCGTGAGGCGCGCGTGCCCCTGGCCCAGGCGTGGGAAGCGGTGCGCTTCTACCCCCGCTACCGCACCCAACCCCCCGAGAAGCGGCTCCTGCTGGTGGACGACCCGGTGGTCCGCGCCCGCGACTTCGCCCGGCTCTGGGCCGAACTGGAGGACGCCGCCCCGCGCGCGGAGGCGCGCGCCGGCACGGTCTACAGCCAGGGGCTGGAGGCCGTGGGGCCGGCGCTGGTGATCGAAGAGGGAGCCCGCTGGCGCGTCTTCGCCCCGGTGCAGGTCGCCGACCTACGGGCGCTGGCCGTGGGCAAGCTGCCCCCGAACGAGCTGGAAACCCTGCCCGCCGAGCTGGCCCGGAATGACGGCGTTCTCTTCGAGGCGCCGGACCCGCTCCCCGAGTTTCCCGGGGCCGACGCCCTCATCGCCGCCGTGCGCGACGCGGGCCTCAGGGGGCTGGGCGGCGCGCTCTTCCCCACCTGGCGCAAGCTCGAGGCCGTGCGCAGTGCGGCCGGCGCAAAGTACGTGGTCGTGAACGGCGACGAGTCCGAGCCCGGCAACTTCAAGGACCGCTGGCTGATGGAGCACAACCCCCGCCTGGTCTGGGCGGGGGCGGCGCTGGCCGCGCGCGCGGTGGGCGCGCGCACGGTCTACTTCTACGTGCGCGGCGAATACCCCGCCGCGCTCGAGCGCGTGGAGGCGGCGCGGACGGCGCTGGAGGGCGAGGGCTACTTCGAGGGCCTCGCGACGCACACCTTCCGCGGCGGCGGCCTCTACGTCTGCGGCGAGGAGAGCGCTTTGCTCGAGAGCCTCGAGGGGCGCCGCGCCGAGCCGCGGCTCAAGCCGCCCTACCCGGCCGAGTCGGGCCTGTTCGGCCGGCCCACGCTGGTCAATAACGTGGAGACGCTGGCGCACCTGGCCTGGATCGCCGCCCACGGCGCAGAGGCCTACCGCGAGCGGCGGCCCAAGCTGTTTTCGATCTCGGGCGACGTGGACCGGCCCGGGGTCTACGAGCTGGCGCTCGGTACCCCGCTGGCGGAGGCCCTGGAGGCGGCCGGCGGCCGCCCGGACGAGCTGCAGGCGGTGCTGATGGGCGGGGCCGCGGGCACCTTCCTCAGGCTGCCCGACGCCGCCGAGCTGCCGCTCGACTTCGAAGCCCCGAAGCTCTCGGGCGACGCGGTGGGGCCGGGGGCGCTCGTGGCCTTCGGCGCCGACCGCGACCTCTGGGCGGTGGCCGAGGGCATCGCCGCCTTCTTCGCCCACGAGTCGTGCGGCAAATGCTTTCCCTGCAGCCTGGGCACCCCCCACCTGCACGCGGCCGTGGCCCGGCGCGAGCGGGGTCCGCAGCTGGAAGAGCTCTTTTTGGCGCTCGAGCAGGGCAGCCTCTGCGGGCTGGGGCAGGCCGCCCCCTGGGCGGTCCGCAGCCTGATCCGGCGTTTCGGGGGGGTGAGGACGTGAGCAAGGTACCGCTCGTCATCGACGGCTACCTGGTCCAGGCCGAGCCCGGCGAGACGCTGCTCGACGCTGCGCGCCGCGCCGGGGTGGAGGTGCCCACGCTCTGCCACCACGAGCAGAGCGGCACCCGCGGCCTCTGCCGGCTGTGCGTCGTCGAGGTGGAGGGCTGGGGCCGGCCGGTGCCCGCCTGCGCCACCGAGGTGCAGCCGAACCTGGTGGTGCGCACCGAGACCGCGGCGCTCGCCGACCTGCGGCGGGTGGTGCTCGAGCTGCTGGCGCACGAGACCGACCTGAGCCTCGACACGGGCACCCAGGCCCTCCTGGAGCGCTACCACGCCCGCCCCGAGCGCTGGGGGGCGCCGCTGGCCGCGCGGCGCGAACGCGAACCCGTGCAGGACAACCCCTTCTTCGTGCGCGACTACGCCAAGTGCTACACCTGCCGGCGCTGCATCGACGCCTGCGGCGAGGGCGTCCAGGGCCTCTGGGCCTACGCCACGACCGGCCGCGGCCACGCCGCGGTGCCCGGCACCCCGCTGGACCTGCCGCTGCCCGAGACGCCCTGCGTCTTCTGCGGCAACTGCGTGCAGGTCTGCCCCACGGGGGCGCTGGTGCCGCTTGCCGAACTGGCCGCAGCCGAAGGAGGAGACGCATGAAACCGCTCGCGTGCTGGACACGGGAAGTGGGGTGTGGGAAGTGGGGTGTGGGAAGCCTGTGCCTACCTCCCACCTCCCACCTCCCACCTCCGAGCCGGAGGCACCCATGATCCCCCTCCGCGTCCAACCCGACCGGGTGGTGCCCACCGTCTGCCCCTACTGCGGGGTCGGCTGCCGGGTGGACCTCTACGTCAAGGACGCGCGCATCTACCGGGTGATGGCCCGCGAGGAACCCCCGAACCACGGGGCGCTCTGCGTCAAGGGGCGGTTCGGACTGGGTTTCCTGCACCACCCCGACCGCCTGAAGACCCCGCTCATCCGCCGCCGCAAGGGGGCCGAGCTCGAGCCCGTCTCCTGGGACGAGGCCCTCGACTTCGCCGCCGCCCGCCTCGCCCGCATCGCCGACGCGTCGGGCCCCGACGCCCTCTTCTTCGTCTCCAGTGCCAAGGCCAGCAACGAGGAAAACTACCTGATGCAAAAGCTGGCCCGCGCCGCGGTGGGCACCCACAACGTCGACCACTGCGCCCGGCTCTGCCACTCCAGCTCCACCGCCGCGCTCTCGCGCTCGCTGGGCTCGGCGGCGATGAGCAACACCCTCGAGGAGATCGGGCTCTCCGACGTGATCCTCGTCACCGGGTCCAACACCACCGAGACCCACCCGGTGGTGGGCGCGATGATCAAGAAGGCCGCGCGCAACGGTGCCTTCCTGATCGTCGCCGACCCGCGGCGCATCGGCCTCGCCGAAGCCGCGCATTTGTGGCTGCGGCTCCGCCCCGGCAGCGACGCGGTGCTCTTCGGCGCGATGGCCCGCTACCTGGTCGAGTCGGGCCGCTTCGACCGCGCCTTCGTGGAACGGCGCACCGAGGGGTTCGACGCCTGGTGGGAAAGCGTCAGGGACTACACCCTCGAGTTCGCCGAAGGGGTCACCGGCGTGCCCGCGGCGCGCATTCGCGAGGCCGCCGAGCGCTACGCCGGCGCCCGCGCCGCCGCGATCTACTGGGCCATGGGCATCACCCAGCACAGCCACGGCACCGACAACGCCCAGGCCCTCATCAACCTGGCCCTGATCGCCGGGCAGCTGGGCAAGCCCGGCGCCGGGCTCAACCCGCTGCGCGGCCAGAACAACGTCCAGGGCGCGGGCGACATGGGGGCCTTGCCCAACGTCTACCCGGGCTACCAACCCGCCGCCGACCGGCAGGTGCAAAAGCGCTGGAAGGCGCTGTGGCACACCCCCCAGCCCGAGACCCCGGGCCGCACCATGACCGAGGCCTTCGAGTCGATCGGCGCCAAGGACGGGGTGCGCGGGGTCTACCTGATGGGCGAGGACCCCATCACCTCCGAGCCCTACCAGGATCACGTGCGCGCCGCGCTCGAGAAGCTGGACCTGCTGATCGTGCAGGACATCCTGAAGAACGAGACCTTCCCCTACGCCGACGTGGTGTTGCCCGCGGCCTCCTTTGCCGAAAAGCAGGGCACTTTCACCAACACCGACCGGCGGGTGCAGCGCATCCGGCCCGTCTTCGAGCCGCCGGGCGAGGCGCGCCCGGACTGGTGGATCACCGCCCAGCTGGGGCGGCGGCTCGCCGCGCGGACGGGCCGGGGCTGGACCGAGGGCTGGAACTACGCCGGCCCCGAGGCGGTGTGGGAGGAGATCCGGCTGGCGCTGCCACGGATGTTCGGCGGCATCGACTACGCCCGGCTCGAGCGCGAACCCCTGCGCTGGCCCTGCCCCCACGAGCGCTCGCCGGGCGTGAGCGTGCTCTTCACCGACCGCTTCTACACGCCAAGCGGCAAGGCGCGGCTGCTGCCCGCCGTTTGGCGGCCGCCGGCCGAACGGCCGGGCGGCGACTACCCGCTCGTCCTCTCCACCGGCCGCGTCCTCTACCACTGGCACGGCGGCACCCTGAGCCGCCGTAGCGACCTGGAGCGGGCCTACCCGAAGATGAAGGTGGAGGTCCACCCCGCCGACGCCGAACGCTACGGAATCTCCGACGGCGAGCCGGTCTGGGTGGTGAGCCGCCGCGGCCGCATCCAGGCGACCGCCTGGGTCACCGACCGCACCCCCGAGGGCGTCGTCTTCGCCCCCTTCCACTTCGCCGAGCAGCCCGCCAACCGGCTCACCCTCGACGCCTACGACCCCACCTCGAAGATCCCCGAGTACAAGTTCGCGGCGGTCCGGCTCGAGCCCGCGGGACACGAGGCCCCGAAGCCCGCGGGGCCGGGGTAGTAGAATGCGGAGCGTATGTTAGCCATCGACCTATCGGGCAAGAAGGCGCTGGTCATGGGCGTGGCCAACGAACGCTCCATCGCCTTCGCCACCGCCCAAAAACTCCACGAGGCCGGCGCTGAGCTGGCCATCACCTATCAAGGCGACCGCGTGCGCCCTCTGGTGGAAAAGGCCACGCGGCACATGCCCAACATTCGCCTCTACGAACTCGACGTGACCGACGAGGCCCGCCTGAAGGAGGTCATGGCCGACCTGGGCGAGAGCTGGGGCGGCATCGACTACATCGTCCACTCCATCGCCTTCGCGCCCCGCCGCGCCATGGAGGGCCGCTACATCGAGACGACCAAGGAAGACTGGCTGCTGGCCATGGAGATCTCCGCCTACAGCCTGGTGGCGGTCGCCCGCGAGGCCGAGCCCTACTGGAACGAGGGCGGCAGCATGGTCACCTTCAGCTACTACGCCGCCGAGAAGGTGGTGCCCAAGTACAACGTCATGGGCATCGCCAAGAGCGCGCTCGAGGCCAGCGTGCGCATGCTCGCCTACGAGCTGGGCCCGGGGGGGCGGCGGGTCAACGCCGTCTCCGCGGGGGCGCTGCGCACCCTTTCGGCGCGCGGCATCCCCGGGTTCACCCTGCTGTGGGACCACGTCAACGCCGTCGCGCCGCTTAAGCGCCCCGTAACCCACGAGGAGGTGGCCCAGGCGAGCGTCTTCCTGCTCAGCCCGCTGGCCAGCGGTGTCACCGGCGAGACGCTCTACGTGGACGCCGGGTACCACATCGTGGGCATCGGCCTCGCCGACGAGCACGTCCCCGGCAACCGCAAGGACTGACCGGGCTTCCCCGGCGCGCGGGCCCGCGGGCCCGCGGGCCCGCGCGTTTTTTTCGACGGTAAACTAGAGCCATGCGCACCTCCCTGACCGTCGAAGAAGCGCTGGCTACGGTACTGGAACACACCCGTCCGCTCCCGGACGTCGAAGAGGTACCCCTCGAAGCGGCCCTCGGCCGCGTGCTCGCTCGCGACCTCGAAGCCCTGGCCGACCACCCCGACGTCGACAACACCGCCGTGGACGGCTACGCCGCCCGCGCCGCCGACACCGCGGGCGCCAGCCCCGAAAACCCGGTGCGCCTGCGCTGGATCGGCGAGTCGCCCGCGGGGCGGCCCTTCCAGGGCCGGCTGGGCCCCGGCGAGGCCGTGAGCGTCTACACCGGTGCGTCCCTGCCCGAGGGCGCCGACGCGGTGGTGGCCGTCGAGGACACCGAGCGCGACGGCGAGTACGTGCTGCTGTACAAGCCCGCCAGCCCCAAGGACATCCGCCCGAAGGCCCAGGACCTGCAGCAGGGCCGGGTCTACCTGAAGCGCGGCGACCGGCTCACCCCGGGCCGCGTGGGGCTGGCCGCGGGGATGGGCCACCGCACCCTGCCGGTGGTGCGCCGTCCGCGCGTCGGCGTGCTCTCGACCGGCGACGAGGTCGTCGAACCCGGCACGCCGCTCCCTCCCGGCGGGGTCTACAACTCCAACGCCTACTCGGTGGCCGCGCTGGTGCGCGAGGCCGGCGGCGAACCGGTCCTGCTGGGCAAGGCCGGCGACCGGGTGGAGGCCGTCAGGGAACAGCTCGCCGCGGCGGGCGACCTGGACCTCGTCCTCACCACCGGCGGCGTCAGCATGGGCGACTACGACATCGTCCGCCACCTGCTCGAGCGCGAGGGGAAGATCCACTTCTGGAAGATCCTGCAGCGGCCCGGCGGCCCCCCCATCTTCGCCGAGTTCCTGGGCCGCCCCTTCTTCGGCCTGCCGGGCAACCCGGTGAGCGCGATGGTCACCTTCTTCCTCTACGGCCGGCCCATGCTCTTCAAGATGCTGGGGCGCAGCGACCCGCCCTACCGCAGGGTGCGGGCGCTGGCCGAGGACTTCTTCAAGGGCGCCGGCAAGAAGACGGCCTTCCGCCGCGCGGTGCTGCGCTACGACCCCGAAGCCCCGGGCGGTCACCGCGCCGCCAGCGTGGACAGCCAGTCTTCGGGGGTGCTGCGCAGCATGGCCTTCGGCAACGCGCTGGTCGTCGTCCCGCCCCACACCCACGTCGAGGCGGGCGAGGTGGTGGAGGTCATCCCCTTCGGGGAGGTCGTTTAGCCCAGCGTCGCTACCCGTCCTTCCGGGCGAGCGGCCACCCGGCCCCGAGGCCCCGGATCCAGTCCGGGGCAGATTCGGAATCTTGACGTGCCACGAAATCCGTCCTTCCGGACGAGGGGGCCACGCGGCCCCCGAGATCCAGAATCTTAAAGTGCGCCGCTAAGGGACCGGTGACTCGCAATGCGGACGGTGACGACAGCCCGTCGGTTCCTTCGTAACCCGCAGCCACGACAAGATCCCCGATCCCGGCGCTTTGCGCCTCGTCGGGGATGACGAAATAAGGGGCTAGGGGATGTAAGGGGTGGGGTGTAGGGGACGAATAAGGCGGAGGAAACCAAGGAGGCGCGCAAGCACCGGGTCTTCGCGGCTTTGGGACGGCGAAGAAAAGGCTGGCGGGCTTGCAGCCGCTGCCTGTTGGCCCTGCCGCTCTTCTCTCCAGCTCCTGTACGCTTGCCGCCCACCATCTACCAAATACTACGTACCTCGTACCACGTACCGCCGTCATCCGTCATTCCGGGCGAGCCGACCCCTGGGTTGGCGAGACCCGGAATCTAAATAGTTGCGGATGCGATGTCGGTCACTTGATGAATGGAAGGTGACGACGGCGCCGGTTCGTTTTGGCGTACGTAGCCACGACAAGATCCCCGATCTCGACGCTTCGCGCCGCGTCGGGGATGACGAACAATAGGGCGGGTGGTCGGTCACGGCATGGACCCCGGCTCGCGGGCGCAAGGCGCCCTTGGCCGGGGAATCGT